>MEKM01000154.1 GCA_001766965.1 Acidobacteria bacterium RIFCSPHIGHO2_01_FULL_67_28
TAGCCGTGCCAGGGATGGCAGAAGGGCACGGTGGCCAAGACGTGCCCGCCGGGCTTGAGCACGCGGCGGATTTCGGCCACGACGGCGGCGGGGTCTTCGACATGCTCGAGCAGCGCGTCGCAAGCCACGGCGTCGCAGGCGTTGTCAGCAAAGGGCAGCCGCCCGGCGTGCGCCACCAAATCCACGCCCGCGAACGGCCCGAGGTCGACGTTGACGAACCCGGGAGTCTCGCGCCCGCCGCCGCCGAGCCACAGGTTCACGCCGTCCGCTGGGCGCGGCAGCGGCGGCTCGGCGGGATTATGGTAGACAGGGAGCGGCGGCGCCAGCGCCCGCGCGAGCCGCGCGCCCAGGCCGGGCTCGCGCCGGCGCGCGTACTCGACTTCCATCCGGGCGCCGCTCGCGTTTTCGAGCAGCGCCGCGAAGCGCTGACGGTCGGTCGGCGTGAGCAGGATGGGCACGTCATGAGCGACTTCATAGCTGACCTGGCACGCTCCGCACCGCAGGCCGCTCTCGGAAGCCGCCAGCGGCCCGCGGCACTGCGGGCAGCGGAGCTTTTCCTTCCAATTGGCCGAAGGACTCATCGGGTGTGTGAGGCGGCGAGAAAGGCGTCGGCGACGCGCGCGACCTCGGCCATCTCGGCGACGTCATGCACGCGCACGATGTGGGCGCCGGCGAGAATCGAGGCCGTGACCGCCGCCGCCGTGCCCATCAGGCGGTCGCTGGCCGGGGCGTTGCCGAGCACTTTGCCGATGAAGGTCTTCCGCGAGGGGCCGAGGAGAAGGGGCAGGCGGAGGCGCGCCAAGCGGTTGAGATACTGGATGATTTCGTAATTCTGCTCGGCGGTCTTCCCGAAGCCGAGACCGGGGTCAATCAGGAGCTGGGAGCGGCGCACGCCGGCCTGGAGCGCCTGGCGTACCGACCGGCGCAAGCCTTGCTCGACGTCACGCAAGATGTTCCGCGCGAAAGGAATCTTCTGCATGGTGCGGGGCGTGCCGCGGATATGCATCAGGACGAGCGGGACGCGGTAGCGGCGCGCCACCTCCGCCAGGCGCGGGTCGGCGCGCAGGCCGCTCGTGTCGTTAACCATCTGCGCGCCCGCTCGGATGGCAGCTTCGGCAACGTCGGCCTTGGCGGTGTCGATCGAAATCGGGACGCGCAGCCGGCCGCGCAGACGCCGCAGCACCGGCAGAACGCGGCGGAGCTCAACCGCGGCCGAGACGCCCGCCGAGCCCGGCCGGGTGGATTCACCGCCGATGTCAATCAGGTCGGCCCCGGCCCGCTGCATGGCGAGGGCGTGGGCGGCGGCTTTGTCCGGATCGAAGAAGCGCCCGCCGTCGCTGAACGAATCCGGCGTCACGTTCAGCACGCCCATCAGCAGCGTGCGCGGGCCCAGGACGAGCTTCGTCCGGGGCAAGGTGAGCACGAAGCGGCGCCGCGCAGACATGTTTGTGGCTCGGTGCGAGGCTGCTATTATAGCCGCATGGTGAAGAAAGCCATCGTGCTGGCCGTGGCGCTGGCGGGCCTGGGGACGTTCTTCCTGCCGCTCGTGCGAGTGCGGGCGCCGATGGTGGGCGATCAGCGCATCTCGGGCTGGGATGTGGTCAAGCCCGGCGAAGAGAAGAAGCCGCGGCGGGACGACCTCGGGCTGAACGACGCGCTCGACAAGATCCAGGGCGACTTCCTGCGGAAGCAGCGCCGGGAGGCGCCGCTGGCGTACCTGTCGCTCGTCGCCGGCGCGGCGCTGGCGCTACTGCGCAAAGACCGCGCCTTGAGCGTCACAGCGGCGGTCGGGTTGCTGGCCGGGGTCTACTCGGTGATTTCCGTCTACTGGTTGAGCGGCGGGCTGAAAGCGATGGTGGCCGGGAGCAGCGGCTCGCGGATTCCGATTTTCGGCGGCCTGCGCAAGAAAGTGGCCGAGCAGGTGATGGTCAACCCCGAGCTTGGCCTGTATCTTCTGGCCGCCGCGCTGGCCGCTCTGCTGCTGGCCAGCTTCCTGCCTTCCGGCAAACGCGCCTAGTTTTTCTTGTTCCGCTGTGAGTCTAGTGCTAGGATTCCGACCCAGCGGTCCCCGCCGGAGGTTCTGCCATGCGGAAGGCAACAACGATTTTGCTGCTGGGGTTGTTGTGTCTTCCAACTCCGTCCCACGCTGGGGTGCGAGGAAACAAATCGAAGTACATAGGTGGAACCCTTGACAAGACAATTCCCCCGAAGACCGACGGGCACTTGACTCTGGAAGAGGACACCCTGCGGTTCAACTACAAGGGAAGGACGTACGACATCCCATACAGGTCGATTACCTATATGGAGTACGGCCCCCAAATCGGGCACCGGATCGGCGCAGGAACGGCGGTTGCAGCTGGTCTGCTTGTGGTGGCCTGGCCCCTCGCTCCCGTCGCCATTCCCCTATTTCTCTCAAAAAAGAAAAAGCATTTCCTTAGCATGGCATTTGATACTCCGGAAGGGCCGCAGGCCATAGTCTTTGAGATAAGCAAGAAAGAAATCCGCCCCATCCGGGCAGGTCTCGAAGCCAAGACAGGAAAGTTGATCGCCATCCAGTCGGAGAAGGCAATCGAGAAAGGAGAAGTGCGCGAGGCGCGTACGACGGAAGAGCCGGGTAATGCAGAACCGGCGAATCCTGCGAACAACCCCGTGGTACCTGCCTCCGCCGGTGTTCCGGCATCCAAAACCCCTCTTGCACGAGAAACAGCTGAGAAGGCAAAGCAAGCCGTGGAGGCTGTCCGGAAAGCGTGTGCTGGAGCTAGCTCCGGGCTGCCCAAGGAAGACGTATTTGCCGCTCTGGCGGATGCAGAAGGGTCGATGGGGGCGTTGACCGCGGAGGGACCCGAGTCTAATCTTTCGCTTTTCATGCAGTACCTCCGTGAGAGCGGGTCTCTTTGCCGCGCCGCGGCAGAGATCCCTGAATCGCGGACTGAGTTGGTTGCAGAGGCGCACGGGCTCCTGAAGCGGGCAGAAACTCACCTCGAAGAGCGCTTCTCCTCCATCATCACCGAGGTATCGGCCGTTCCTGCCAACGACCCTGTGGCACCTGCGGGCTCCTGTCTCGTTTCAGTGGAGTCGATCCCCGATGGAGCCGACATTGAGATGCACAGCGTTTTTCTCGGGACGACGCCTTCCACGTTTGCTCTCCGTCCAGGGGAGTATGAGATTGTCATCAAGAAGAAGGGTTACAAGAAGGTGGAAAAGAAGTTGATGGTGACTGAAGGGGGTCGAGTCAGCATCAAACTCGACTTGGAGAAAGACTAGGCTGCCGTCCCTTCCCTTATTCTCTCCCGATACCAACTACTTCGGGCGCCTAATCACCTTGCCGTCTTTCATGACGAAGTGGACGCGGCGCAGCGCCTGGATGTCGTCCAGGGGATTCGCCGGAGTGGCGATGATGTCGGCGGCCTGGCCGGCAGCCAGAGCCCCGCGCTCCTTCTGAATATCGAGGAGCTCGGCGGCGTTCGTCGTCATCGCCTTCAGGATGTCGGCCGGCGGAATCCCGGCGGCGGTCCAGACGGCGAGGAAGTCGAGCGTCATCTGGGCGCGGTCTTTGCCGGGCAGGTCGACGACCGCGTCCGAGCCGAAAGCCATCTTGACCCCGACCTGGTGGGCGCGGCGCAGCCGGTCAACGATGCGCTCGCCCATCTTCTGCGGGTCCTTGATCAGCCCGCCCATCTGCACGAGGTGCTCGGTGGGGAAGTCGGTGCCGACGAGGAAGGTGCCCTTCTCCTTCATCAGCCGCAGCACGTCGTCGGACAGCTCGAAGCCGTGCTCGATGGAGTCGGCCCCGGCCATGACCACGCGGCGGGCGGCCGCGTCGCCGTAGGCGTGCACCGCGATCTTCATCCCGGCGGCGTGCGTCTCTTCGACGGCGGCGCGCAGCTCGGCCTCCGAGTAGTGATAGGGGCTGTTGTCGGCGACGAGCTTGATGGCCTTGGCGCCGTAGTAGATGTTTTGCCGGACAGCCTTGCGCACTTCGTCGGGCGAGTCGGCGTCGTAGTACTCGAACTGCCAGACGGGGCCCTGCTCGGCGGCGATGTTGTGGAACTGCCCGCCGAAGGGCGCGATGATTTTCCCGGTGTTGATGATGGTCGGCCCCACAATCCAGCCGCGCTCGATGCCCTTGCGCAGGTCGGTATCGGCGAAGTTGGCGGCGTTGCCGACGTCGCGCACGACGGTGAAGCCGGCCTCGAGCATCAGGCGGGCGTTCACCACGCCCTGCAGCACGCGCAGGCCGGTGCTTTCATGGGCGAAGTAGTCCACCCAGACGTCGACCCCGGTGGGCGCGGGCACGAGGTTCATGGTGACGTGGGTGTGGGCGTCCATCAGCCCGGGGAGCACCCAGGAGTTGGAAAGATCAATGACCTCGGCGTCCGCCGGCAGGCGCACCTGCGCGCCCACGGCGACAATCTTGCCGTCCTTGATGAGGATGGTCTGGTTGTGCGCCACCGCGCCGGTGGCCGGATCGATCACGTGCCCGGCGCGGATCGCAGTGGTCTCGGCCAGCGCGGGCGACGCGAAAAGAAGAATCGCCAGGAGAATGCGGAGCCGCATGGCTGCCTCCTTCGGGGGATGAACGCGAGAGCCCGCGCAGTATAGCACAGGCGGAGAAAGGTTCAGTCGAGGTCGATGTCGCGCAGGGGCTTGGTGACGGGCTCGTCCTTGCGCTTCTTGAGCGACTCTTCGAACTTGCGCTCGAGGAGCTTGGAGCGGTCTTTCTCGGCGGCCATCTGCTGGCGGAAATGCTCCTCGCGCTTGCGCTCGGCCTCGCTCAAGCCTTTGAGCTGCTCGTCAAAGTCGAAGTCGGACTTGGGCGGCGGCGGGACGTGCTCGAGCACGGCGTGCATTTCAGCGTCCACGGTGAGCTTGGCGCCGCAGTGCGGGCAGCCCACCTCGAACGCCGCCTTGGTCTTCTTGCTCGCCATGCTCGGTCTCCGAACCTACGCGGGGGCGGGCTTTTCGCGGCTGCCCTTGGTGAAAGCGGGAGCGGGCTTGGGGGCCGCCTTGAGTGAGGGCGCGGGCTCCACCTCGGCGGGCTTCGCCGCCGGCGGCGCCGGCTTCTCCGGCAGGGGCTTGCCTTCGACGAGCAGCTTGATGTCGGCGGCGTCGAGCACCTCGCGCACCAGCAACGCCTGGGCGATGCGCTCCAGGGCCTCGCGGTTCTGCTCAACGCAGGTGCGGGCGCGCTGGTAGGCGTTCATGACGATCTTCTTCACTTCCTGGTCGATGTGGATGGCGGTGTCCTCGGAATAGTCGCGGTGCTGGGCGATCTCGCGGCCGAGGAAGATGGCTTCTTCTTTCTTGCCGAAGGTGAGCGGGCCCATCTCGCTCATGCCCCACTCGCAGACCATCTTGCGCGCCAGCTCGGTGGCCTGCTCGAAGTCGTTGCCGGCGCCGGTGGTGAGCTTGCCCAGGAAGATTTCTTCGGTGACGCGCCCGCCCATCATGACGGCAAGCTGCGATTCGAGGAAGTCCTTGGTGTAGGTGTGCTTGTCGTCCACCGGGAGCTGCATGGTGACGCCGAGGGCCATCCCGCGGGGGATGATGGTGACTTTGTGGAGCGGGTCGGTCCCCGGCATCATGGTCGCCACCAGGGCGTGCCCGGCCTCGTGGTAGGCGGTGTTGCGCTTCTCCTCGTCAGAAATAATCATGGAGCGGCGCTCGACGCCCATCAGGACTTTGTCCTTGGCCTGCTCGAAGTCGTCCATCAGGACGGATTTCTGGTTGCGGCGGGCGGCCAGCAGCGCGGCTTCGTTGACCATGTTGGCC
>MEKM01000155.1:0-1405 GCA_001766965.1 Acidobacteria bacterium RIFCSPHIGHO2_01_FULL_67_28
CCATCGCCGACCAGGCCCGCACCATCCGCATCCCGGTGCACATGATCGAGACCATCAACAAGCTCATCCGCACTTCGCGCCAGCTGGTGCAGGAGCTCGGCCGCGAGCCCACCTCGGAAGAAATCGGCAAGCGCATGGAGATCCCCGTCTTCAAGGTGCGCAAGGTGATGAAGATCGCCCAGGAGCCCATCTCGCTCGAAACGCCCATCGGCGAGGAAGAGGACTCGCACCTGGGGGACTTCATCGAAGACAAGGCGGTGGTTTCGCCCTCGGACGCCGTCATCACCCTGAACCTCAAGGAGCAGACCGCCGGGCTGCTGAAGACGCTGACCCCGCGCGAAGAGAAGGTCATCAAGATGCGCTTCGGGCTCGACGACGGCTCCGAGCACACGCTGGAAGAAGTCGGGCAGTCCTTCGCCGTCACCCGCGAGCGCATCCGGCAGATCGAAGCCAAGGCGCTGCGCAAGCTCCGCCACCCCTCGCGCTCGCGCAAGCTCAAGGCCTTCCTCGAATCCCGCGGCGGCTCGAGCGGCTAACCCGCCGGGCGGCGCCGGCATCCTAGCTCCCAGCTTGGACGGGAGCGATTCCTTTGCGGTGAACATTCTGCTGCCACCGCGGCGGCTTTGGGCTAGAATGACGGGCAAGACAGTGGCTTCATGAAGGGGAGGGTCGTATGAGCAAGCAGCGAGTTTTCCTGGCGGGGATTCTTGTATTGGCGCTGGCCGGCGGGTTCACCCTGAACGGGTTCACCGTGAACGGGCTCGCGCCTGCGGCGCAAGAGCAACAGCAAGGCCAGGCGCCCCCGGCGGCGCAGGAGCCCAAGCCCCGCCGCGCGGTCGTCACTTTCGACGGCGACCTCGAAGCCCTGCCCACGCTCGCCCCGGCCGACTTCGAAATCGAAGCCGGCAAGCAGAAGTTCAACCCGGCGCGCCTCTACCGGCCGGAAGAGATGCCGACGGTGCTCGCCATCGTTTTGCAAGAAAACCAGCTGGCAGAGTTCGGCACGCAGCTCCCCGCCCTGCGCGACTTCATCCTGGCCCAGCCCCCGAACACCTACGTGGGCGTCTTCTATCTTTCGATGCAGGCGGTCGAAACCGCCGTCATGTTCGACTCGAACCTCCCCAAAGTGGCCGAGGCGCTGCGCGCCCCCAAGGGCATGCGCGACCTGGCCCCGCCCAGCCCCTACATCAGCGTCGCCAAACTGATTAACGGCATGGCCCAATTGCCCGACGCCCGCAAGGAAATCCTCTGGTTCGCCGAAGGCTCGGACGCCACCGCCGGCGACGCCACCAGCGGGCAGAACGCCAACCTGGGGCAGGCGGTCCGCCACGCCCAGAACGCCGGCATCCCCGTCTTCGTCATTTACAGCGCGGCCATCCCTCCGTCCAGCCGCCTGGTGAGCGAC
>MEKM01000155.1:1412-5525 GCA_001766965.1 Acidobacteria bacterium RIFCSPHIGHO2_01_FULL_67_28
CCTGGTGAGCGACACCAGCGCCGCCTCGGGCACCATCCCGGGCAGCAGCACCTCGGCCGGGCAACAGACCCCGGGCTCGTCCTCGGGGGGCCGGGACGTTTTCTCCGGCGGCGGCTCGCCCTCCGGCGGCGGCAGCCGGATGGACGACAGCTCGCCGTACTCGCCGCCAGTGCAGTACAGCATCTCTTACCTGAACTACCTGGCCGATCGCACCGGGGGCAAGGTGTTGACGACCAAGGCGGCGCCGGACATCAAGCCGTTCCTCGACCAGTTCCGCCGCTTGATGACCTTGCAGTACGTGGTCGAATACCCGACCGACGAGACCATCAAGAAGCTCAAGCTGCGGCAGAAGATCGAGGACACCAAGCTCCTCCACCCCAAGCGCTAGCGCCCGGCCGCGCCCGGGAGGCCGCTCTGAAAACCGGCAGCGCACGTGCGACGATTCTCGGAGCCGCTCTCCTCACCGCCTCTTTGCCGGTGGCGACGGCGCCGGCCGCAGGGCAGGAGGCGGCGGCCCGGCCGCGGCGCATCCTCGTGACCGTCACCCAAGCTCTCCCCGACCCGCTCACTGCCGTCGAGCTCGACCTCCGCATCAGCAAAAAACCCGTCGAAGTCACCCGCGTCTTCCAGCCCCAGGAGCGCCCCGTGCAGTTGGCCGTGCTCATTGACGACAGCACCGGCCCGGAAGTGGCCAACAGCCTGCCGGCACTGGCGGCTTTCCTCCGCGCGCTCCCCGCCGGCTCGGAAGTCATGGTGGCCTACCTGCGCGGGCCCAGTTTGAATCTCGTGCAGGCGTTCACCGTTGATCTCGAAAAGGCGGCCGCCGCTCTGCGTCCTCCGAGCTCCAATCCCAAGCTCGCGATCACTGACCTGGGGCAGCTTGTTCTCGATGGGCTGGGCCATTTTCCCATCACGCCCGAGAGGCGCCAGCAACTTCTTTACGTAGGCTACGCGGTGCCTGTGCGGGACGCCGTGCACGATCCCGCGCTCAGCCGCGCCATCAGCGAAGCCCAGGGGCGCGGCGTGGCGGTCTGGGCCATCCAAGTGGCCACCCGGTTCGCTGCGGGGCCCTGGGAGAGCAGCAGTGAGGGCGTGGAACGCCTCACCGAGGAAACCGGAGGACAGGCCTTCGCGCTGCCTTTCCCACCCACCGAGCTAGAGCCCTCTCTGCAACAGCTGCGCCCGCTGCTCGACCGGCAATACCTTGTGGAGTTCACCCCGCCCGCGGACAAGAACGGCCAGCGGGTCACGGGCAAACTGACGATTGCGGTGCGGGGCCGCAAAGAGGTCGGGCTACTCTACCCCCAGCGCTAGCCAGCGGGGAAAGGAGACTCCTGTCATGAATCTCAAGTCTCACCGAATCTTTTCGCTTGCCCTCGCCATCGCCGGACTCCTGGGAGCGGCCTCGCCGGCGGCGACGCAGACCGAGCCGCGGCGGATCCTCGTGACCGTCGCCGAAGTTCTCGCCGAGCCGCTCACCGCCGTCGAGCTCGACCTGCGCATCGCCAAGAAGCCCGCCGAAGTCACCCGCGTCTACCAGCCCCAGGAGCGCCCCGTGCAGTTGGCCGTGCTGATTGACGACAGCATCCCCAACAGCCTGCCGGACCTGCCCGGCTTCCTCCGCTCGCTGCCGGCCGGTTCCGAAGTCATGCTCGCCTATGTGCGCGGCGGCAGCCTGCAGGTGGCCCAAACCTTCACCCCCGACTTGGAGAAGGCCGCCGGCAGGCTGCGCGCTCCGTCGGGAAGCTCTTTCATGACCCCGCCCAGTCTCGGGCAGACCATCCTCGATGCGCTGGCCCACTTCCCCGCCGGCGGCACTCTTCGCAGGCAGATTCTCTACATCGGCGAAGGACGCGTAGGCCAGGATCCCTACAACGACGTTCCCCTTAACCGGGCCATCGCCAGTGCGCAGACCCGCGGAATCCCTGTCTGGGTGATCCGCATCCGCACCGCGGGCGTGGCACGGCTGAGGGGGTACACCGGAAGCGCAAGCGGGGAACGGCTGGGCGCGAGCCTGCTCCCCACCCAACGGGCGCCCGTCAGGAACCGCGAAACACCTCCTCGTCAGGTGCCGGCGCCGTCTCCCCAAACCCCGGAACCCACGGGGCTCGCCCTGAAAAGGCTTAGCCAAGAAACCGGGGGAGAAGCCTTCGCTCTGGGAGTGCTCCCGCCCACGCTCGCTCCGTACTTGGACGAGCTGCGGGGGCTGCTCGACCGGCAGTACCTGGTCGAGTTCACCCCGCCGAGGGACAAGAGCGGCCAAGTGGTCGCGGGAAAGCTCACGGTCCAGGTGCGAGGCCGCAAGGAGGTGGGGTTGCTTTACCCGCAGCGTTAGCCCGCCACTGGTAGTTGCCCGCCGCCGCTCTCGCACGGTATAGTTAGCCGGTCTGGTGCCCATGGACCTTCTGCCCGAAGCAGAGACCACCAAAGCCAAGTCCCGCCAGGACGAGCGCCGCCAGGTTTACGCGGCGGCGGCCGGGGAACGCCTGCGCGCCGCCGAAGACTGCCAGTTCTCTCTCCTGCCCTACGAGGAACTGGTCCGGGTGGCCTCCACCTGGTACGAGGCCGCGGCCGAAGCCATGCTGCGGGGCAACTACTCCGCCATCGACGACCTCATCCGCGCCCAGACGCGCGTGGCCGCCGAGCAGGGATTCGAGCTGGACGACCTGCTCGAGCTCCTCCGCCTCTGCCGCCGGGTGGCCATCGAAAAGGACGGCTGGAACGAAGACCAGTTCACCGACGTCGACGCCGTCATCGGCGACGCCCTGGCGGCGCTGCGCGGCAAGGTGGCCTGGGAGATCCCCGCCGGGTTGAACTACGTCACCGGTGAAACCACCGCCGACCGCGAACAGGCCCAGCGCGACCGGGAAGCCGCCGAGGTCGCTGCCAAAGCCGCCCAACCCCGCGGCGAGCGCCGCATCCACGGCCGCAACAAGCTGCACATGCCCATCCGCGTCCGCGGCATCCTTAGCGAGGGGCCGGTGGACGAAATCACTCGCACCGACAACGTCGCCAAGGGCGGAGTGTATTTCTTGAGCGACAAGCCCTACTTCAAGGGCGCCGCCCTGCAGGTGATGTACCCCTACTGGAGCACGCCCGGGGCCATCAACCACGAGTACCCGGCCGAAGTGGTGCGGCTGGACGAAAAAGAAGGCCGGCCCAAGGGCATCGCCGTAAGGTTCAAGGTCAGCCTGGGGAGCCAGGAGAGCGGGCGTTAGTCGCGTTGATGGTCGCCGCCCGGCGCCGCCTTTTGTACCGACACCCCGTAGTGGTAAACGAGCAGCGCGCCGCGGTCGGCGCCGAGCGCCAGAATCCCGCTTAGGATCAGCAAGCCCGCGAGGAGCACCACCGACAGCCCCGGCACCTTCCAGCGCCGCCCGAGTAAGGACAACACCGACAGAACTACGGCCAGGCCCGCCGCCACCTGGCCCAGCCGCTCGTGCAGCTCGATAACCTCTTCCGCGGCCGCCGGGGCCGACACACTTTCTTCCGCCAGCAGCCCCGTGCCGGCGGCGGCCAGCGCTCCCAGCGTCCCGAGCCAGAGCAGCCACAGCCCCATGCGCTCGAAGTCCTCCCGCTTCCGCAGCCGCGCCCCCAGCAGGAACAGCAACGACAGCGGCAGGAGCACCAGCGGGAAGTGGACGAAGACCGGGTGAAGGTTTTCCATCGCGCTCAAGCCGGGGAAGAGCGTCTCCATCGGCGCACCTCAAGAAGGCGGTTACCGGCCGCGCACTATATCAAATCGTCGCGGGCTTGCCCTGAGGGCGGAGCCCGAAGGGCTTGCGGCCCACCAGCGTCACCGCCTGGGCCCGCACCAGGGTGTCGAGCGGCTGGGAGACGGCCGGGCGCTCGGCGACGATCTCGACTTGTTCGAAGCCGGCGGCGCGGATGGTCTCGAGATAAGCGTCCTCGGCGAGCGCCGTCGCGATGCAGCTGCACGGCGCGAGGTCGAGCAGGGCGCGGCGGAGGCGTCCCGGCTCGCCCCGCAACACGATATCGGCGATGGCGAAGCGCCCGCCCGGCTTGAGCACGCGGAAGATCTCCCGGTAGACCGCCGCCTTGTCCGGCGCCAGGTTGATGACGCAGTTGCTCAAGACGGCGTCGGCGGAAGCC
>MEKM01000156.1:0-327 GCA_001766965.1 Acidobacteria bacterium RIFCSPHIGHO2_01_FULL_67_28
GATCAGCCGCCAGGAAGAGCTGGTCCGGGAAAAGCGGCCGGAAACCCTGGCGGGGCTGGCGCGCCTGCGGACGCTCTGCTACGAGATGAAGAACGCGCTGCTGCGCGGGCGCCTCGCCGACTTTGCCGAGCTGCTGAACGAAGAGTGGCGGCAGAAAGTGGCCGCCAACCCTCACGTCTCGACCCCCGCCATCGACGAGATGCTGGCCGCGGCCCGCCAGAACGGCGCCGTGGGCGGGAAGCTTCTCGGAGCGGGCGCGGGCGGCTACCTGTTGCTCTTCTGCGAGGTCAACCGCAAGCGCAAGGTTCACCAGGCCCTGGAGGCGCT
>MEKM01000156.1:376-5525 GCA_001766965.1 Acidobacteria bacterium RIFCSPHIGHO2_01_FULL_67_28
CGCTCGGCGGGCAGTTCATGAACTTTTCTTTTGTCAAAGACGGCCTGTCGGTGTGGCGGAGCCAATGCCGGTAGCCGCGGAAACAAACAAGTTGTGGACGCGCCGGCGCGCGGTGGTCACCGGCGCCGCCGGCTTCCTCGGCAGCCACCTCGTGGAAGCCTTGGTGGCCGAGGGCGCCCGGGTGGCGGCGGTGGACAACCTCTCGGCGGGAACGGCGGCGAACCTCGAGGCCGTGCGGGACGACATTGACTGGGTCGAGTGGGACATCGCCGGTGACAGCCCGGCGCCGGCGGCGCTGGGTGAAGCCGAGGTCGTCTTCCACCTGGCGGCGCTGGCGAACCCCGCCGCCTGCCGGCAGGACCCGCGGCGGGCCTGGCGGGTGAACGTCGAAGGGACGCGCCGGGTGCTGGAGGCCTGCCGGGTGGGCAGCCGCGTGGTGTTCCTCTCCGGAGCGCTCACCTACGGCGAGCCGCTGGCGTTGCCGATGGACGAGCTGCACCCGCAGCAGGCGCGCGACCCTTACTCGCTCACGAAAATCGCCGGCGAATCTCTCGGCTGGCTCGAAGCCGCCGCCCGCGGGTTGCGGCTCACCGTGGTGCGCAACTTCTCGACCTACGGCCCGCGCCAGGTGGGGGACTACGTGGTGCCCAGCCTGATCCGCCAGGGGCTTGACACCGGCCGGCTGCGCGTGCGCAACCGGCAGCCGACGCGCGACTTCACCTACGTCGCCGACACAGCCGCCGCCCTGGTGGAGGTCGCGGCCGGCGACGCTTTGTCCGGCGAAGTGGTCAACCTCGGCAGCGGCGCCGAGACTTCCATCGGCGAGCTGGCCGACCAGGTGGCCGCGCTGCTCGGCGGGCTCCCGGTCGAGGACCTGCGCGAGCCGGTCACCGGCAGCCTGCGCCAGCGCTGCCGCAACTCGAAGCTCTGCCAGGCCACCGGCTGGCGCCCCCGCGTCAATCTCCACGACGGTTTGGCGCGGACGATTGCCTGGCACGAGCGGCAGGCGGCGCTGGCCGCCGCCCCGGCGGCGAAAGGTTTTCGCGAAAGCCCAACGGCTACGACAGGAGGCGCTCGATGAGACCCCAGCCCGATGTCCCGTACTACGAGTACGAGGAGAAGCTGAAGAGCGAACGGATCCCGTACTACGAATCCTGGCTCGGCGAGGAGGAGCTGCGCCAGGTGACCGAAGTGATCCGCAAGAACTGGATTTCGGAGGGCGAGAAGACCCGCGCCTTTGAAGACCGGCTGGCGGCGATGCACGAGCGCAAGTACGCCCTGGCGGTGGTGAACTGCACGGCGGCGCTCATCATCGGGCTGAAGGCCATGGGGATCGGCGAAGGCGACGAAGTCATCGCGCCCACCTTCACCTTTATCGCCAGCGTCAACGCCATCCGCCTGGCCGGAGCCACGCCGGTGCTGGTGGACGTCGACCCGAAGACCTTCACCCTCGACCTCGCCGCCGCCGCCCGCGCCGTCACCCCGCGCACCAAGGCCATCATGCCGGTGCACATCTACGGCCATCCGGCCGACCTGGAGGGAGTGCTGGCGCTGGCGAAGAAGCACAACCTGCGCGTCATCGAAGACACCGCCCAGGGCCTGGGGGTGAAGTACCGCGGGCGGCCGGCGGGCTCGTTCGGCGACGTCGCCTGCCTGTCGTTCTTCCCCGACAAGGCCATCACCCTGGGCGAAGGCGGGCTGGTGATGACCGACTCCGACGAGCTCTTCCGCGAGCTGCTGATGCTGAAGAACGACGGGCGGCTGGAGCGGGGAATCTACTTCCACGACCGCGTGGGCTACAACTTCCGCATCACCGACTTGCAGGCGGCGGTGGGGTTGGCCCAGCTCGACAAGCTCCCCCGCATCATCGAAGGCAAGCGGCGCAACGTCGAGCTCTACCGGAAATACCTGGGCGACGCCGAAGGCCTCGAGTTTACCTACCAGGCGCCCGACTGCTACGTGGTGCCGCACCGGGTGAACGTGCTGGTGGACGACCCCGAGGCGCTGGCCGCGCATCTCGCCGGGCGCGGCATCGGCTGCCGGCGGTTCTACTACCCCGTGCACCAGCAGCCCTGCTACCGCCTCCCGGGGCCGTTCCCGGTGGCCGAGCGGCTCTTCGCCCGCGGGTTGTCGTTCCCCTCGGCGCCCACGCTGGAAGAAAAGCAGATCGCCTTCATCGCCGAGCACGTGAAGACCTATCTCGGCTCGCTGCGGAAGGCGGCGGTTCACTAACTCGAGTGTGTCCCACATGTCGTACTGGGCAAAGAAACGCCTGCTGGTGACCGGCGGGGCCGGGTTCATCGGCCGCAACCTGGTCGAGGCCTTGCGGGCCGCCGGCTGCCGGAACCTCACCGTGGCGCGCAGCGCCGACTACGACCTGACGCGGGAGAACGAGGTGGTGCGGCTGCTCGAAGACAGCCGCCCGGAAGTCGTCTTCCACCTGGCCGGCTACGTCGGCGGCATCCTCGCCAACAAGGAGCGCCCGGCGGACTTCTTCTACCGCAACCTGATGATGGGCACGCTCCTCATCCACCACGCCAGCCGCCTCCGGGTCGAAAAGCTGGTCGCCGCCGGCGCCGGCTGCGGCTACCCCGAGCACGCCCCGGTGCCGCTCCGCGAAGAATCCTTCTGGGACGGCTATCCGCAGAAAGAGAGCGCTCCCTACTCGCTCGCCAAGCGGATGCTCATCGTGCAGGCGGAGGCCTACTACCGCCAGTACGGCTTCGTGAGCGTGGTGGGGGTTCCGGGGAACGTCTACGGCCCGCACGACAACTTCGACCTCTACCAGGCGCACGTCATCCCGGCGCTGGTGCGGAAGTTTGTCGAGGCGGTCGAGGACGGTGCCGGGGAGCTTGTGGTCTGGGGCAGCGGGCGTCCGGCGCGGGACTTCGTCTACGTCGGCGACGTGGCCCGGGGGCTGCTGCTCGCCGGCGAGCGCTATGCGGAGCCGCGCCTGGTGAACCTCTCGAGCGGAGTTGACACCTCGGTGCGCGATGTGGTGGAGGCGTTGACCGAGCTCACCGGCTTCCGCGGTCGCGTGGTCTGGGACACAACGAAGCCCGATGGGCAGTTGCGGCGCGTGTTTGACATCACCCGCGCCCGGCGCGAGCTCGGCTACGAGCCCCAGGTGGACTTGAAAGAAGGCCTGCGGCGCACGGTTGAATGGTACCGCGCCCACCGCGGGCAGCTCGTCGGAGGGCGCGTCTATGCTTGACGCCGGCGAGCGCCGGGCCTGGTGGCGCGGGCGCCGCGTGCTGGTCACCGGCGGCGCGGGCTTTCTCGGATCAAATCTGGTCGCGCGCCTGCTCGAGCTCGGGGCGCGCGTGCGCGTGGCCGACAGCCGCGAACGCACGGCCGAGCGCCGCGGCTGGGAAGGGGCGGTGGACTTCCGCCCGGCGGACCTGCGCGACCCGCAGGCCTGCCGGGACGTCTGCGCCGGGCAGGAGGTGGTCTTCCACTTCGCCTCGCGGGTGGGCAGCAGCGACTACTACCGGCGCCACCCGGGCCGCGTGTTGGCGGAGAACCTCGCCGTGGACGCGCAGCTGCTGGCGGCGGCCGCCGAGACCGGCGTGGCCCGCTACCTCTACCCGAGCAGCAGCATGGTCTATCCGCGCGCGCGCCAGCAGTCGCCCGCCGCCCCGGCGCTGAAAGAACGCGAGGCGCTGCCGGCTGACCCGCCGAACTCCTACGGCTGGGCGAAGCTGGTGGGAGAGAAAGCCGTCGAAAGCGTCGCCGCCGCCGAGACCGGCAGCTTGCGCGCCGCCCTGCTGCGCCTGGAGAACGTCTACGGCCCGGGGCAGGACATCGACTTCGAGCGGGGCTCGCTCCTGCCGGTGCTGGTGCGGCGCGCGCTCGAGTATCCGCAGACGCCCTTCCAGGTGCGCGGCACGGGCCGCGAGACCCGCTGCTACTGCTACGTGAGCGACGCGGTCGAAGCTTGCCTGCGCGCCCTCGAGGCGCTCGCGGACCGCCGGGTCGTCGGGCCGCTCAACATCAGCGGCGACGAGCGGGTCAGCGTCGGCCAGCTGGCCGAAGAGGTCGTCCGCCTTTCGGGCAAAGACATTCGTGTCGAGTGGATTCCGGGGGAGACCCCGCTCTGGGGCCAGGTGGTGGACTGCCGCCGGGCGCAGGCGGAGCTCAACGGCTGGTGCGCGGCCGTGTCCCTCACAGAAGGCATTCGTCGGCTTTTCGCCGACGTGGCCGCGCGGCTGGAAGCCGGCGAGCGGCAGCCGGTGGGGTGAAGCAGCGATGAAAACCGTTTACGCCGACCTGCTCGGGCGCGTCGGTTTCCGCGTGCGGCAACTGCTCGAGCATCCGCCCGAGGGTTTCCGCTTTGTCAGCCGCACGCAGTGGGCGGACCGGCTGTCGGACCGCGCCATCGGCAACGACTTCCTCTGGCGCTGGCGCCACCGGCTGAACCGGCTGGCTCCGCTGAACCTCATGGCCGCCTACGGGCCGCTGCGCTTCAAGCGCCCGCCGGCAGGCGCCGACCTGACCTACTCGGAGTCGCCGCTCATCTTCCGCCGCGAGCCCTGGGTGGTGGGGGTCGAGGTCGCCATCCAGTTTGCCGGTTACGACCACCGCCACCTCGAGCGCTACCGCCGGGTGGTGGAGGCGGCGCTCGGCTCGCGCCACTGCCGCGGCATCGTCTGCTGGAGCGAGGCGGCCCGGCGCTCCTTGCTGGCGCGGCTCTCGGGAGAAAAGTTTGCCGAAAAGATCTCCATCGTCCACCCTGCCGGCACCCCCAAGCGGTTCGCGCGGCCCGGGTCGAGCAACGGCCGGCCGGTGCGGATTCTCTTCGTCAGCTCGGTCGTGACCCCGGGCGGGTTCGAGCAGAAGGGCGGGCGGGAAGCCCTGGAAGCCTTCGTCTGGCTCCGGCGAGTCTGCCCGCAGGCGGAGCTGATCGTGCGCAGCGACGTCCCGGAGTCGTTGCGGAGCTGTTACGAGGGCGCGCCAGGTCTGAAGTTTGTGACGCAGCCGATCGCCCGCGCCGAACTCGACCGCCTCTACCAGTCGGCCGACATCTTCTGGTATCCGGCGCACAGCTTGAGCTCGGTGGTGGTGCTGGAGGCGATGAGCTACGCCCTGCCGGTCGTCACCTCCGACTACTACGACAACCCCGAATACATCGAAGACGGCCGCACCGGGT
>MEKM01000156.1:5547-9426 GCA_001766965.1 Acidobacteria bacterium RIFCSPHIGHO2_01_FULL_67_28
GCTGCCGTCCTGGGACACCTCGCCGCGGGAAGTCCTTGAAGCCGTGCGCGAGCCCGACCCCGGGCTGGTGGGCGAGCTGGTCGAAAAGACCCGGCTGCTCGTCGAGCAGCCTGCCCTGCGCCGGCGGATGGGCGCGGCGGCGCGCGAGGAAGTCGAGCACGGCCAGTTCTCCCTGGCGGTGAAGAACCGCAAGTTGCAGGCGGTCTTTGAGCGGGCCCTGGCCGCCTGAAGGAAAGCAGGAAATGCTGACAGCCGTCGTGGACGAGGCCTTGCGCACCTACGGGAAGGAGACCGCGCTCCTGCGCGTCCTGCCGGAGAACCGCTACAACCGGCGGATGTTTCCCGCCCAGGGGCAGTACGACTGGTTTTCCGGCCAGGCGCTCTACTGCCTGGTGCGCCACCTGCGCCCGCGGCAGGTAGTCGAGATCTCCTGCGCCAACGGCTACTCGTCGCTCTTCATGGCGCTGGCGCTGCGGGAGAACGCCTCCGGCGTGCTTGAGACTTTCGAGCTTTCCGCCAAGAACGCTCGAGGCGCTCAAGAAAACTTTCGCCGCTTCGGAGTCGAAGCCTGCGTGCGCCTGCATGTGGGCGACGCCCGGCGGACGGTCAGGGAGATTCCCCTGGAGAAGACCGGCTTGCTCTTTCTCGACAGCCTGCATTCCGAAGCCTTCGCCCGCTGGTACCTCGAAACCTTGCTGCCGCGGCTCGAGGCGCGTGTGCCGGTGCACATCCACGACATCCTGCCGCCGCGCGCCCGCGTGCGGCACTTCCACGGGCCGCCCTTCCGCGGCGGCTGGACGGTGAGCTGGCTCTACCGCGCGGCGGTGCGCCTGCTGCGCCCCGGACAGTTCGAGCACACTCGAATCCCGGCCGGAGCTGTCCGCGCCCACAACGGGCGCCTCGCGTACGACGGAAATCATTTTGCCGAAGCCCGTTTCCTCAACTGCCTGGTCGAGCGGCTGGTGCCCGGCGACTACGCCTATCTCTACGACCTCGCCGACCGCTACCCGGAGCTCGGGCCGCGCGACTTCGACCGGCAGGCGGTGGGACGCAAGAACGCCGACGACCAGCCGATGGAATGGAACGAATCGCTCTGGTGCTATGCCGGGCCGTTGACGGCCGCCTACCGGGCAGTGGAGGTCGGGGCCGCCGCGGCGGCGGTGACCTCGCCGGCGGAGACGCGCGCATGAGCGTCGCGGATACATTGCCGCCGCCTCTGGCCGAAGCCGCCCGGCGGGCGGAGGAGCTGGAGTGCGTCAACTGCGAGCTGTGCGGCGCCGACGACACCCGGCTGCTGTTTCACGCCCGGGACACCCTGCTTGGCCGCGCCGAGCGCTACCCGGTCGTCCAGTGCCGCGGCTGCGGCCTGGCCTATTTGAACCCCCGCCCCAGCCGCGCGGCGATGGCGCAGCATTACCCGGCCGATTACTTCAACGACTTGGGCGGCGGCGGAGCTTCTCACACCGGCGCGCGGCGCGCGCTCAAGAGCGTCCTCTATCGCTTGACGGGAGGCATCGCCCGCAAGATCGAATCCCTGCCGCCGGGGCGCGTGCTCGACGTCGGCTGCGGCGACGGCCGCTACCTGGCCTTCTTCCGCGACCTGGGCTGGGAAACCTGCGGCACCGACCCGAGCGCGGTGGCCATCGCGCGCACCCGCGCCCGCGGGCTGAACGTCGCCCCACCCGGCGAGCTCGCGGAAGCCCGCTACCCTGACCGCACCTTCGACCTCGCCATCCTCCGCTACACCATCGAGAACATGCACCACCCGCTGGCCACGCTGCGGGAAGTGCGGCGGGTGCTGAAAGATGACGGCGTCGTTTTCGTCTCGGCGCCGTCGATAACGAGCCCGGTGGCGCGCCTCTTCCGCCACTACTGCGCCTATGTCGAAGCCCCTCGCCATCTTTACTTCTTCAGCCCGGAAACCCTGCCGGCGCTGCTAACCCGCGCCGGCTTCCGGGTGGTCGAGCTGGCGCGCGTGGCCTGGCCGTCGCTGGCGCGCGATGTGGCCAACCGCTTGAGCGGGGGCCGCTACCGGCGGTTCTTCGCCCGGCGCTGGGTGAGCCGCGCGGTGTGGCTGGCGGGCGTGCCGCCGAGCCTGCTGCTTGCCTACCTCGGCTTCAACCGCGGCAACCTGGAGGTGATCGCGGAGAAGAATCTTTCGGAGAGGGCCGACTGATGCGGGCCGGGGTCGAATACGCGCTGGCGCGTGCGGTGGTCGCGGTCGAGAACCGGCTGCTCGGCTGGCTGGCGCGGGCCGGCTTCCGGCGGCGGCCGGGGACGCCCCAGCGCATCCTGGTGTTCCGCAGCTCGGCCATCGGGGACTTCATCTGCGCCCTGCCGGCGCTCGCGCGATTGCGGCGGCGGTTCCCGCAGAGCCGCATCGTGCTGCTGACTACCCCGACGGGGAACCCGCGCTACTGGAACCAAATGCCGGAGGCCGGCGGGCGCTTACTCGCGGGTCGAGACCTGGTGGACGATGTCATTTTCTTTTACGCCCACGAGCTGAAACGTCCGCGCCAGTTCCTGGAGCTGCGGCGCCGCGTGAAGGCGGTAGCCCCCGACATGGCCTACCTCCTGCCTTTTTCCGGCGAGCCCTTCCTGAACCGCCTCAAGAAGATTTTGTTCCTGCGCCTGCTCGGGGTAAGGGGGAACCTCAACGGCTACGACATGCGCAGCAGCCTGGGCCTCTTCCGCCGGGCACAGTTCCTCCGCGGCGACTTCCCTCACCAAGTGGTGTCCGCCTTGCAGGCAGTGGACGGGCGGGAATCCCTCGCCGCGCCGGACGTGGTCTTTGCCCTGGATACCCCGTTCGCCGCGGTGCGCCGGGTGGACGAGCTCTGGGCGCAGCGCGGCCTGGACGGGAGCGGGCCGGTGGTCGTGCTCTCGCCCGGGGCGCGCTTCCTGCACAAGCGCTGGCCGCTCGAGAACTTCGCCGCCCTCGCGGAGCGGCTGCTCGCAGAGTTTCCCGTCTCGCTCGTCATCATCGGCGGCCGGGAAGACCACGAACTGGGGGCGGCGCTGGCGGCCGCGAGACCCGCGCGCGTGCACAACCTGGCGGGGGACACTGCGCTCCCCGAGACGGCGGAAGTCCTGCGCCGCGGCTGCCTGTTCATCGGCAATGACAGCGGCGCCGCCCACCTGGCGGCCGCCGTGGGGATTCCCTGCGTGACGCTGTTCTCCGGGGTCACTTTCCCGGGCCTGTGGGAGCCGTGGGGCGAGCGCAACCTCGCCCTTCGCCACCGCGTCCCGTGCGAGTTCTGCTTTTCCGAAGGCCACTGTCCCACGGGAACGATGGAGTGCATCCGCGGGATTTCGGTCGAGCGGGTGCTGGCCGCTGCCCGCGGTTTTCTCGGGCCGGTGCTGGCGGCCCCGGCGGGCGTGGGGGAAATAACGGCCGGAAAGAGCGGGAGCAGAGGAGTCTAGCGTGGCATCGGATTCCCAGGTCGGCCAGGCCGCGTTGCTCGAACGAGGCCAGGACTCCACCCGCGAAGCCTGGCTCGCAACCGGCTGGCGGGCTACCCGCGCGCTGGCGGGCCGGCCGGAGTCGGTCGTCACCCTGTTTACGGCTTTTCATCTCGGGGTGAGCTTCCTCAACCAGGTAGTGCTCGCCTATTTGTTCGGAGTGTCGGCGGAGATGGACGCTTTCCTGGCCGCGGGGGCGCTGCCGCTGGCGGTGCTCGGGCTGGTGATCGGCGAGCTGGGTTTCGTGCTGGTGCCGCTGCTGACCCGGGAGCGCCGGGACGCGGGCGGGGCAGCGGAGGCGGCGAGCCGCCTGTTCACCCTGCTGGTGATTGCCGGGTTGGGCGTGGCCCTGCTCGGGGTGGCGGGGCATGGGTGGATTCTTCGCCTCACCACCCACGCGGCGATCCCTGCGGCGAC
>MEKM01000156.1:9451-9613 GCA_001766965.1 Acidobacteria bacterium RIFCSPHIGHO2_01_FULL_67_28
CCCTGGATCTGGCTGCTGGTGGGGCTGAACTTCGTCTGCAGTTTCTTCACGGGGCTCTACCACTTCCACCGGCGGTTCGCTCTTCCGGCGGTGGTGTTGAGCCTGCCCTACCTCGGGATGATTGTCGGGGGCCTCGGGTGGTCTCCGGGCTTCGGCATCCGC
>MEKM01000156.1:9700-12227 GCA_001766965.1 Acidobacteria bacterium RIFCSPHIGHO2_01_FULL_67_28
CGCTGGACGCTCGGCCATCCGCTCAACCGCGAGCTGGGGATGTCGCTCGTGCCCCTGGGCGTGGCCCTGCTGCCGTTCACGGTGTTGCCGGTGGTGGACGTCTTCTGGGCGTCGGGCCTGCCGCACGGGAGCGTGTCGGCGCTCGGTTACGCCAGCCGCATCGGGATTGCGCTCACCACCCTGCTCGTGCAGGGCATCGCCGTGGTGCTGTTCCCCGCCCTCGCCGACGACGGGGCCGCGGGCAAGCGGGAAGAATTACGCGCCAAGCTCGTGGCAGCGCTCCAGACCATCCTGCTGCTCATCCTTCCTGTGGCAGCGCTGACGGCGGCGCTGCGCGTGCCGCTGCTCGGGCTGCTGTTCGAGCGCGGGAGCTTCGACCGAGGCGACACCCTGGCGGTGGCGCGCGTGCTGCCCTGGTACCTGGTGGGGATGCTGGGGATGGCCCCGATGAACGTCGTCAGCCGGGGCTTCTTCGCCTTGCGCGACTACCGCACCCCGGCCTGGCTGGGCCTGGGCTCGCTCGGCGCTTACGCCGCTCTCTGCGCGCTGCTGGTGCCGAATTTCTCTTACGCGGGCATCGCCATGGCCTATGCGGCGGTGTGGCCGGCGACCTTCCTGGTGCAGACCCGCTTTCTCGGGAAAGCCATCGGGCCGCTGCTCGACGGGGAAATGTTCCGGCTCCTGCTCCAGGTGGGGACGAGCGCGCTCCTGGGGGCGCTCCTGGCGGAGAGCCTGGTCGGGCAGTTGCAGCCGCGGCTGGGAGCGATTCCCGGACTGCTTCTCTCCGGGCTGGCCGGCCTGGGAGCGTTTGCTGGGCTGGCTTACTTCGTTTTCAAAGTGCCCCACCTGCGGATGCTGGTGGCGGGAATAGGAGTTGGGAAACGATGAGGGGAACATACACAACCCTGGCAACACAGCCGCACTGGCAACGCTGGCTGACCCGGCTGAAGGATCGGAACACCTGCGAGGAGGACACGAACGGCCGCGAGGTCATCAATCGTTGGCTGGCGACTCGCTGCCCGAAGGGGGCAAAGGTCTTGGACGTGGGGTGTGGCGAAGGGCCGGATCTTCTCTCGCTGGCCGAGAGCTGCCCTCAAGCACATCTGCAGCTGTACGGCATCGACATCATTCCCGCCCACGTGGAGGCCTGTCGCCGCCGCGGGATCACCGCCGCCGCCGCCAACTTGGAACACGACAGCATTCCCTTCGAGGAAGAGTTCGATGTCGTGGTGGCGAACCAAGTCTTCGAGCACCTGAAAAACTGGGTGTGGGCGGTGATGCAAATCGGCCTTCGGTTGAGGCCGGGCGGACTGCTGGTGGTGGGGGTGCCCAACCTGGCGTCGCTGCACAATCGGGTCTTGCTGCTCCTGGGCCAGCAGCCGTCCTGCATTCGCACGCACGGCATGCACGTGCGCGGGTTTACGGTGCCGGGCCTGCGGGCGGTGCTGGAGCACGAAGGGGTCTTTCGCGTGGAAGAGGTGGCGGGGCAGCCTTTCTATCCCTTTTCCCGGCGCGTCTCGCGGGTGTTGTGTCGTCTGTTTCCGGAAGCCGCCGCCTCGATCTTTTTGCTCTGCCGCAAGACGGGCGATGCCGAACGGCTGGCTTCGATTGAGTCGGTGATGCGGCAGGAGGAGTTTCGCCTGGCGTGAAAAAGCATCTGGCAAGGTGGCCGATGCTTCGCGTCCAAGGGCCCCACTGCGGGCGCTGGTGGCGGGAGTCGTAAGGAAATGAGAGACGCTCGGATAGTGGTTCCCCTGCTGGCCGCCGGCGGCTTGGCGGCGGTGGCCGGAGGAGCGATTGTGGTCGGCAGCCGGGCGCTGGATTCGGCGGTGAATTGGGCGCTGGCGCTGGCGGTGGTGGCGGCCGGGCTGCTGCCGCTCGCCCGCGATTGGCAACGGGGGAAGTTCGATCTCTTCAATCTGCGCAACGCCTTCTTGGGCTACTACGTGCTGCAGTTCGGCGTCTGGGCGCTGTGGATTCTGGCGACGGGCGAGACCAAGTTCATCGCCAACCTCGACCGCTGGCAGATGCCGCTGCAACGAGCGCTCTTGTGCGCTCTGCTGGGGGTGGTGGCTTTCCACCTGGGCTACTCGCGCCGCCTCGGAGAGAAGCTGGCCGCCTACTTGCCGCACTTCCGCGGCCAGTGGCGTGCGCCGCGGCTCTGGCTGCTGACGTTGGTCCTGGTGCCCCTGGCCTTGTGGTCGTTCCACGTGATCGTCGTGGGGGCGGGCAGCCTGGGCGATTTCGTGGCGGAGCTGGCCGCCAACCGCACTCACGGCATCCGCGAGAAAGGCTACTACCTGTTGCTGGCCTGGTTCGGGCCTACGGTGCTGTTGCTGGCCACCTATGCGTGGGCGCTGGAGACTCGCACGAAGAAGCACTACGCCCTGGCCGGCGGCTTGGCGCTGCTGGTGGGCGGGATCGGCTTCCTGCTCGGCCAGCGGGCCTTCGTCATCTTTCCCCTGCTGCAAATGGCCTGCGTGCATCACTACTTGCGCGCGCGCCTCCGCTTCCGGCCCCGGTACCT
>MEKM01000157.1:0-4135 GCA_001766965.1 Acidobacteria bacterium RIFCSPHIGHO2_01_FULL_67_28
AAGAAGAAGCTCTTTCTCGGCTGCGGGACCGAGCCGCCGCCGCTGTGCGTGCTCAACGCCGACGAGCCCCGCACCCGCGAGCTGGAGCCCCTCTGCCACGGGCAGGTCGTCTTCTACGGGTTGAAAGGCAACGGCAAGGTGATTACCGCCCGGCGGCCGCAGCTGACCTTCTCGGGCATCGAGTTCACCCTGCACACGCCCGCCGGGAGTGTCCCGGTGCGCTCGCCGCTCGTCGGCCGCTCGAACCTGGCGAACCTGCTGGCCGCCGCCGCCACCGCCTTCGGCCTCGGCCTGCCGCTCGAGACCATCGCTCGCGGTCTGGGGTCGCTCGCCCGCGTCCCCGGGCGCTTCGAGCGGGTGGACGCCGGGCAGCCCTTCGCCGTGGTGGTGGACTTCGCCCACACCGACCTCGCGTTCACGAACCTGCTCGAGACCGCCCGCGAGCTGGCCCGCGGCGGCAAGGTCATCATCGTTTTCGGCAGCGGCGGCGACCGCGACCGCACCAAGCGCCCCCTCATGGGCGAAATCGCCGCCCGCCTCGCCGACCACGTCATCCTCACCACCGACAATCCCCGCTCGGAAGACCCCGTGCGCATCATCAACGACATCCTGGTGGGGGTGCAGAAGGCCGGCGGGAGCTACACCATCGAGGTCGAGCGCGATCGCGCCTTCGCCAAAGCCTTCGAGATGGCCCGGGAAGGCGACATCGTCTTGCTGGCCGGCAAGGGCCACCAGACCACCCAGGTCTACCGCGACCGGACGGAGCCCTGGAGCGACGCCGAGGTAGCCCGGCGCCTGCTCGAACACCGCGGCTCGGCCCGCGCCGAAACCGCCCGGTCGAATGCTCGCTAGGGAGGACGGAACCACGCTCCGATGCAATGGACGTTCGGAAAGCTTAGTGAAGCGCTGCGGGTGGCGGCTTCTTTTCATTTGGCCCACAAGCCCATCGCCGGCTTTTCCATCGACTCCCGCACCGTGCGGCCCGGCGAGGCCTTCATCGCGCTCAAGGGGCCGCACCATGACGGGCACGACTACGTCCGCCCAGCTCTGGAGAAAGGTGCCGTGGTAGCCATCGTCAGCGAAGAGCGCCGCATGACCTTCCCGAGCGAGCTGCACAAGCAGCTCGTCGGGGTGATGAACACCTTTGAGGCGCTCCAGCAGCTCGCCCGCTTCGCCCGCCGCGCCTGGGGCCGCGCCCTCATCGGCGTCAGCGGCTCCACCGGCAAGACCACCACCAAGGATATGTTGGCGGCGCTGCTCTCGAGCCGGCACCAGGTCTTGAAGTCGGAAGGGAACCTGAACAACGAGTACGGCGTCCCGCTCACCCTGCTGCGCTTGCAGGCGCAGCACGAGCTGGCGGTCGTCGAGATGGCGATGAGCCACAAGGGCGAGCTCGCCAAGCTTTGCGCGGTGGCCGCGCCCAACATCGGTCTCGTGACCAACGTCGCTCCGGTGCACCTCGAGTTCTTCGGCTCGCTCGAAGAAATCGCCGCCGCCAAGCGCGAGCTCATCGCCGGTCTCGCCCCGCCCGCCATCGCCGTCCTGAACGCCGACGACCCCGAGGTCAGCCGCTTCGCCGAGGGCTTCGCCGGCAAGGTGCTGCGCTTCGGCCTCGAGAAGCCCGCCGAAGTGCGGGCGGAAAGCATCGCCGACCACGGCCTCGAGGGCAGCGAGTTCGACCTCGTGGTCGGGCCGAAGCGCGCCCGCATCCGTCTGGGGCTTCCAGGCCGCGCCCACGTTTCGAACGCCGTGGCCGCCTTCGCCGTCGCCAGCCTCTTCAAGCTGGAGCCCGCGGACGCGGCCGGCGTGTTTGCTTCGTTTCAAGCCTCGCCTCTGCGCGGCGAGGTGCTGCGTTTCGCCCCGGGCTTTGTGGTTGTGAACGACGCCTACAACTCGAACCCCCGCGCCCTGGCTGCGATGGCCGAAGCCTTGAGCCGCACCCCCGGCGCCCGCCGAAGGATCTTGGTCGCCGGGGAGATGAAGGAGCTGGGCCCAACTTCCGCGGAGTTGCATCGGGAGGCGGGCGAGAAGATCGCCGCGTTCGGCAACATCGATTTCCTCGCCGGCGTGACCGGCGACGCCCGCCACCTGGTGGACGCCGCCACGGCCGCCGGGATGCCCGCGGCGCGCGCGCGCTTCTTCGAGACCAAAGAGGCTGCTACAGACTGGCTCGGCGAGATTCTCCAAGCCGGCGACTGGGTGTTGCTGAAGGCGTCGCGGGGCGTAGCGCTGGAAACCGTGCTCGAGGCGTTGAAGAACCGCTTCGCGCTCGAGCCCCTCGTGGATGATGCTCGGGGCAAGCCGGCGGCGGGGAGGGCGTAGGCATGCTCTACCACCTCCTCTACGAGTGGCTCCAGCCGCACTTCTCCCCGCTCAATGTCTTCCGCTACATCACGGTGCGCACCGCCTTCGCCGGGCTCACGGCGCTGCTGCTGATGCTGGTGCTCGGCCCCTGGATGATCCGCCGGCTGCGCGCCTTCCAGGTCGGCCAGTTCGTCCGCGAAGAAGTCCCCGGCCACCAGCCCAAGGCGGGCACGCCCACCATGGGCGGCCTGCTGATTCTTCCCGCCGTCATGGTTTCCGCGCTGCTGTGGACGAACCTGACCAACCCGTTCCTCTGGCTGGCGCTCTTCGCCCTGGTGGCTTACGGCGCTATCGGCTTCGCCGACGACTACCTGAAGACGATCCACCGCCGCAGCCTGGGCCTGCGCGCCAAGACCAAGTTTTCGCTCCAGGTGCTGACCGCGGTGGTGATTGCCGGCGTGCTGCTCTCCCTGCGCGGCGCGTTCTACTCGACGGACATCCTGTTCCCCTTTTTCAAGAAGCTGCGGCCCGACCTGGTGATTGATTCGCTGCTGAACGGCTGGTACACGCTGCCGCTGGCGGCGCTGCCCTTCGTCGTCTTCATCGTGCTGGTGCTGGTGGGCTCGTCGAACGCGGTCAACCTCACCGACGGCCTGGACGGGCTCGCCATCGGCTGCGTGGCCATCGCCGCCGGCGCCCTCACCGCGCTCACCTACATCAGCGGCCACGCCAAGTTCGCCGAGTACCTCGACCTCTCCAAGATGCCCCAGGTGGGCGAGCTGACCGTCTTCTGCGCCGCCATGACCGGCGCCGCCCTCGGCTTCCTTTGGTACAACGCCCACCCCGCGGAAGTCTTCATGGGCGACGTCGGCTCGCTCGCCCTCGGCGGCGCCATCGGCACCGTGGCCATCATCATCAAGCAGGAGATCCTGCTTTTCTTCATCGGCGGCGTGTTCGTCCTGGAGGCGCTGTCGGTGATCCTGCAGGTCGGCTCCTTCCAGCTGACCGGCCGGCGCGTCTTCCGCATGGCCCCGCTCCACCACCACTTCGAGCTCATCGGGTGGAAGGAGTCGAAGATCATCATCCGTTTCTGGATTGCCGCGCTGATTTTCGCGCTGTTCGCCTTGAGCACGCTGAAGCTGCGGTGAGGAGACGATGGAGCTGAAAGACCGGAAGGCGCTGGTGGTGGGGCTGGCCCGCACGGGCGCGGCCGCGGCCCGCTTCCTCGCCGCCCGCGGCGCCCGCGTCACCGTGAGTGAGCTCAAGCCCGAATCGGCCGTCGCCGCCGACGCCGCTGCCCTGCGCGCTCTCGGGGTCAGCGTGAAGTGCGCCGGCCACGACGAGGCCGACTTCCTCGCCGCCGACCTCATCGTCTTGAGCCCCGGCGTCCCGCTGGAGCTGCCCGCCCTCGTCCAAGCCCGCGGGAAGGGAATCGAAATCATCTCCGAGCTCGAGCTCGCCTGGCGCTTCCTGCGCGGCACGGTGGTGGCGGTGACCGGCTCGAACGGCAAGACCACCACCACGGCGCTGCTCGGCAAGATTTTCGGTGAAGCCGGCCGACGCACGCAGGTCGGCGGCAACATCGGCACGCCGCTCATCTCGCTGGTGGACACGGCCGGCGACGACACGGTGAACGTGGTCGAGGTCTCGAGCTTCCAGCTCGAGGCCATCACCAGTTTCCGGCCGCGGGTGGCGGCGCTGCTCAACCTCACGCCTGACCACCTCGACCGCCACGCCTCCATGAGCGACTACGTGGCCGCCAAGGCCCGCCTCTTCGGCTACCAGCGCGGCGACGACTTCGCCATCTTCAACGCCGACGACCGCCTGGCCG
>MEKM01000157.1:4164-6815 GCA_001766965.1 Acidobacteria bacterium RIFCSPHIGHO2_01_FULL_67_28
CTGAAGGGCCAGCACAACCTGGAGAACGTGCTCGCCGCGGTCTGCGCCGCGCGCCTCTTGGCTGTGCCGGCGGAGACAATCCGCGCCGCCGTGGCCGCCTTCGAAGGCGTCGAGCACCGCCTCGAGTTCGTCACCGAGGTCCGCGGCGTCGCCTACTACAACGACTCCAAGGCCACCAACGTCGACGCGGCCCTCAAAGCCATCGACGCTTTCCCCGGCAACCTCATCGTCATCCTGGGCGGGAAAGACAAGGGCGGCGACTTCCGGCCGCTGCTCGAGCCGCTGCGCGCGCGCGCCCGGCACGTGCTCTTGATCGGCGCCGCGCGCGACAAAATCGCCGCGCAGCTCGCCGACGGCTTCCCGCTCGAGCAGGTTGAGACCCTGGCCGAGGCGGTGGCGCGCGCCGCCGCCCTGGCCAAGCCCGGCGACGTTGTCCTGCTCGCCCCGGCCTGCGCCAGCTTCGACCAGTTCGACAATTTCGAGCACCGCGGCCGCGTCTTCAAGGACGAAGTGCGGCGGCAGGCCGCCAAGCGAGCCTCCTGATGGCCAAGCGCTACGGACACGACAAAGTGCTCTTCGGCGCCGTCATCGCCCTGCTGGTGGTGGGCGTGGTGATGGTCTTCAGCGCCTCGGCGGTCTACGCCACCGAGATCTACAAGCAACCGGCGATGTTCCTGCTCCGGCAGTTGATTTGGCTCGCGCTGGGGGTCGGCGGGCTCTTCCTGATGATGCGCACGCACTACCGGCGGCTGGCCCGGCCCGATCTGGTTTTCACCGCCGTCTTCGTGGTGGTGGCGCTGCTCGTCGCCGTGCTTTTCCTCGACCCCTCGCGCAGCACCCACCGCTGGCTGCGCTGGGGACCGCTGTCGCTCCAGCCGTCGGAGCTTGCCAAGCTCGTGCTGATTCTTTTCCTCGGCTACTTCCTCGAGCGGCGGCGGCGGGCCGTGAACGACGTTCCGGGAACGCTCCTGCCGGCGGCCTTGATCACGGCGGTGCTGGTGGGCCTCGTGGTCATCGAGCCCGACCTGGGCACGGCGGCGGTGCTCGGCCTGGTGGCCGGCACGATGTTCTTCGCCGCCGGCATGCGGCTGCGCTACCTGGCCTATCTCGCCCTGGCGGCGGCGCCGGCGGCCTACCTGCTCATCGTGCGGGTGCCGTATCGCCTGGCGCGCGTGCGGGCTTTTCTCGACCCGGCTTCCGATCCGCAGGGCACCGGTTTCCAGATGCTGCAATCGCTGCTGGCCGTGGGCTCGGGCGGCATCGCCGGCGTCGGCCTGATGGACGGCAAGCAGAAGCTCTTCTATCTGCCCGAGGCGCACACCGATTTCATCTTCGCGGTGGTGGGCGAAGAGCTGGGCCTGCTCGGGGCGGGAGCGGTGGCAGCGCTCTTCGGGGTATTTCTCTGGCGCGGGTTGCGCATCGCCGCCGGCGCGCCCGACGGCCTGGGGCGGCTGCTGGCGGTGGGCGTGACCACCATGGTGGCCGGCCAGGCGCTCATCAACTTGAGCGTGGTGCTCGGCCTGCTCCCCACTAAAGGCATCCCGCTGCCCTTCATCAGCTACGGCGGCAGCGACCTGCTGGTGATGCTGCTCGGGGTGGGACTGCTTTTGAACATCAGCCAGTATGCGGACTGAAGGCGGACGGAGGCGATGAACGTGATGATCGCGGGCGGAGGCACCGGCGGGCACGTTTTCCCGGCGCTGGCCGTGGCCGCCGAGCTGCGCCGCCGCCGGAATGAGGTCGTGTTCGTGGGCGTGGAGCAGGGGATTGAAACCAAAGTCGTGCCGGCCGCGGGCCTGACGCTGCGCACGCTGCCCGGCGCGGGGTTCAAGGGCGTGAGCGCGGCGGGGAAGCTACGGAGTCTGTCGCTGCTGCCGTGGAGCCTCTGGGGAAGCGTGCAATTGTTGCGCGAGTTCCGCCCGGCCGTGGTTTTCGGCGTGGGCGGCTACGCTTCGGGCCCGGCGACGCTCGCCGCCGCGCTCGGTGGCTGGCCGACGGTTTTGTTTGAGCCGAACGCCGCGCCCGGCCTGACGAACCGCCTGCTCGCCCCGCTCGTCACCCGCGCCGCCGTCACCTACGAAGAGACCGCCTACCGCTTCGGCGTCAAGGCGGTGCGCACCGGCAGCCCGGTGCGGGAAGAGTTCCTGCGCGTGCCGGCGAAAGAGCACGCGCCGCCTTTTACGCTGCTCATCTTCGGCGGCAGCCGCGGCGCGCTGGCCGTCAATCAGGCAGTGGTGGACGCGCTCGACCCGCTGCTCGCCTCGCGTGTTCCTCTGCGCTTCGTCCACCAGACCGGCGAGCGCGATTACGATGCGGTGCGGACAGCGTACGCCCGGCGGGAAATCCGCGCCGAGGTTCTGCCGTTCATCACCGACATGGCGGCGCGTTTCGCCGCCGCCGACCTGGTGATTTGCCGCGCCGGCGCCAGCACGGTGGCGGAGCTCGCGGCCGCCGGCCGCGCCGCCATCCTGGTTCCGTTCCCGCAGGCGACCGACCAGCACCAGTTGCGCAACGCCGAGGCGATGGTCCGCGCCGGGGCGGCGCGGCTCCTCGAGCAAAGCGTCCTCACGGGCGCGCGGTTGGTCGCAGAAGTCCTGGAGCTGCTCGCGCATCCCGAGCGGCTCGGGCAGATGGAAGCGGCGGCCAAGCGC
>MEKM01000158.1 GCA_001766965.1 Acidobacteria bacterium RIFCSPHIGHO2_01_FULL_67_28
TCGAACGACTTGCTCGACAGCCCCTTGAAGTCGCGCACCCGGGGCAGGACGATGTTCACCAGCCGGTCCAGAAATTCGTACATGCGCTCGCCCCGCAGGGTCACCGACGCCCCGATGGGCATGTTTTTGCGCAGCTTGAAGTTGGCGATGGACTTTTTCGCCCGGGTGACGATGGCTTTCTGCCCGGTGATCTGCCCGAGCTCGGCCGCCGCCGCATCCAGCGCCTTGATGTTCTGGATGGCCTCGCCGATGCCCATGTTGAGGACGATCTTCTCCAGGCGCGGCGCCGCCATCCGGTTCGGGTAGCCCATCTCCTTCTGCAGCCAGGGCAGCACTTCCTTCTGGTAGCGCTCGTGCAAGCGGCTCATCGGCATCGCGGCATCTCCTAGGCGCCCAGCGTGGCCCCGCAGCGGTGGCAGGCGCGCACCTTGCTGCCGTCGGACAAAAACTGGTGGCGCACCCGGGCCGGCTTGTTGCAGCCCGGGCAGACCACCATCACGTTCGAGACGTGGAGCGCCCCTTCCCGCTCCACGATCCCGCCCTTGATCTGCTTGGACGGGTTCGGCCGCGTGTGGCGCTTCACCAGGTTGGCGTGCTCCACCGTGCAGGTGCCCTTCTCCTGGTTCACCGAGAGCACGCGCCCCACCTTCCCCTTGTCGCGCCCAGCGGTCACCTTCACCTGGTCGCCTTTGCGGATGCTGAGCGTCCAGGGCATCACCACACCTCGGGGGCCAGCGACACGATCTTCAGGAACTTGCGCTCGCGCAGCTCGCGGGCCACCGGGCCGAAGACGCGGGTACCGACGGGCTCGCCCGCCTCGTTGATGAGCACGGCGGCGTTGTCGTCGAAGCGGATGTAGCTGCCGTCTTTCCGGCGGTGCTCCTTGCGGGTGCGCACGATGACGGCCTTGACCACGCTGCCCTTCTTGACGGCGCTGTCGGGGGCGGCCTCCTTGACGGCGGCGGTGACGATGTCGCCCAGGCCCGCCTTCGGGCCCACGTCCCCGCCGAGGGGCAGGATGGTCGACAGGCGCTTGGCGCCGGAGTTATCGGCCACGGTCAACCGGGTTCGCATCTGGATCATGGTCGTCGTCTCCTAGGCGCGCGTCTTTTCCAGCACTTCCACCAGCCGCCAGCGCTTGAGCTTGGAGAGCGGCCGGGTCTCCTCAATCCGCACCCAGTCGCCCTCGCGGCACTGGTTCTGCTCGTCGTGGGCGTAGAACTTTTTGCGCGCCTGCACCACCCGCTTGTAGAAGGGGTGCTGGACGCGGCGGGTGACCTTGACCACGATGGTCTTGTCCATCCGCGCGCTCACCACCTGCCCGACGCGCCGCTTGCGGGGCTTACTGTTTTCCGCCATTGGTTCCTCGCAGTATGTGTTCCCGCCGCACGCTCAACAGGCGGGCGATGTCCTTGCGCAGGCCGCGCAGCTTCTTCACGCTTTCGGTCTGGCCGGCGGCCAGCTGGAACCGCAGGCGGGCGAGCTGCTCCCGCATCTCTTTCTCCTTCACCCGGAGCTCGTCCGGGCTCAACTGTCGCAGCTCCTCGGCCGTCATCGTCCCTCGCTACGCTCCCGGGCGGATGCGGGAGATGAAAACGGTCCGCACCGGCAGCTTGTGGCTGGCCAGCCGCAGGGCCTCTTTGGCCTCGGCCGGCAGCAGCCCTTCCACTTCGAACAGAATCCGCCCGGGCCGCACCACCGCCACCCAGCTTTCCACCGGTCCCTTGCCCTTGCCCATGCGGGTCTCGGCGGGCTTCTTGGTGTAGGGCTTGTCGGGGAAGATGCGCACCCACATCTTGCCGCCGCGCTTCATGAAGTGGGTGATGGCCACGCGAGCGGCTTCGATCTGCCGGGCGGTGATCCAGGCCGGGTCGAGCGACTTCAGCCCGTACTCGCCGAAGGCGAGCGTCGACCCGCGCCAGGCCTTGCCCTTCATGCGGCCGCGCTGCTGCTTGCGGTACTTGACTTTTTTCGGCATCAACATGGGACTCGTCCTTACACGCCGGCGAAGGCAGGCACCTCCACTTCTTCGCGGCGCACCTTGGCTTTGGCCACCTCGCCCTTGTAGACCCAGCACTTCACCCCGATGACCCCGTAGGTGGTGTAGGCCTGCGCGAACCCGTAATCAATGTCGGCCCGCAGCGTCTGCAGCGGCAGGCGTCCCTGCAGGTACCACTCCTTGCGGGCGATCTCGGCGCCGTTCAGCCGCCCGGCGCAGCGCACCTTGATGCCCAGGCAGCCGAAGCGCAGGGCGGAGTCCACCGCTTTGCGCATCGCCCGGCGGAAGGCCACCCGCTTCTCCAGTTGCATGGCAATGGACTCCGCCACCAGCTGCGCGTCCATCTCCGGCCGGTGCACTTCGCTGATGTCAATGTGCACCTCGCGCCCGGTGCGCTGCTGGATGTCGGCGCGCAGCTTGTCGATCTCCGCCCCCTTGCGGCCGATGACGATGCCCGGCCGGGCCGCGTAGATGCGGATCATCAGCTTGTTGGCCGCCCGCTCGATCTCGATGGAGCTGATGCCGGCCCCGCGCAGCTTCTCCTTGAGCTGGTCGCGCAGCTTCAGGTCTTCATAGAGCAGGTCGGCGTACGCCTTCTTGGCGAACCAGCGCGACTTCCAGGTCTTGTTGACCCCCAACCGGAAGCCGTACGGATGCGTTTTTTGTCCCACTCTTCTCCTCCTCTAGGGTGTCGCGGCTTTGGCGGTCTCGGGCTTGGCCGGCGGCGGGGCCGGGGCCGCGGCGGACCGGCGTTCCGCCACCGCAATCTCGATGTGCGCGGTGCGCCGCTGGCGCTGATAGGCGCGGCCGAACGGCGCCGGCTGCACCCGCTTCCAGCGCGGGCCCTCGTTCACCACCGCGTACTTGACGTAGAGCCGGTCCACGTCCAGCGTCTCCGACTTCTGCTCGGCGTTGGCCACGGCGGAGCGCAGAACTTTCGCGATGGGTCCGGCGGCCCGCTGCCGGGTGAACTGCAGCTGGTGCAGGGCGTAGCCGACTTCCCGGCCGCGGATGAGGTCAATCACCAGCCGGGCCTTCTGCGGCGAGAGCCGGACGTAGCGGGCGATGGCGCGGGCTTCGACCGGGGCCGCGGACGACGGCTCCGGGGCCCGGCGGCGCAACAGGCGCGCCGCGGCGCCGGGCTTCTTTGCCGGCGCGGCGGCCTTGTCCGCCGCGGGCTTGCGCCCGGTGCGCTTGGGTCCCTGGTACTTTTTCTTCTCCGCCATCGCCTAGCCTTCCTTCTTGCCCGCGGGAGGCTTGGCCGCCGGAGCGGCGCCGCCCGCCGGAGCCGCGGCCGCGGCGGTGGCGCCCGCCGGCATTGCGCCCGCAAACGGGGCGGGGCCGGCGGCTCTCTCCATCGCGCCCCTCACGCCGTGAGCCCTGAAGATGCGGGTCGGGGCGAACTCGCCCAGCTTGTGCCCCACCATGTTCTCGGTGATGTAGACCGGGATGAACTTCTTGCCGTTGTGCACGGCGATGGTGTGGCCCACCATGTCGGGAATCACCGTCGAGCGCCGCGACCAGGTGCGGATCACCTTCTTTTCGTTCCGCCGGTTCATCCCCTGCACCTTCTCCATCAGGTGCGTGTCGATGAACGGGCCTTTCTTCAGCGAGCGCGCCATGGCTTAGGGTTTCCTCCGCTGCACGATGTAGCGGTCCGTGCGGGGATTGAAGCGAGTGCGATAGCCGCGCGTGGGCTTGCCCCAGGGGGTCATGGGTGTGCCGCCGGTGCCGGTCTTGCCTTCGCCGCCGCCATGGGGGTGGTCGACCGGGTTCATGGCCACGCCGCGCACGGTGGGCCGGCGGCCGAGCCAGCGGGTGCGGCCGGCCTTGCCGAAGGTCACGTTCCCGTGGTCGAGGTTGCCGATCTGCCCGATGGTGGCGCGGCACCCGGCCAGAATCTTGCGGGTTTCGCCCGAGGGCAGCTTGACCAGGGCGTAGTCCTCTTCTTTTGAGAGCAGCTGGGCGGCGGCGCCGGCGGCGCGCACCAGCTGCCCGCCCTTGCCGGGCCGTAGCTCGAGGTTGTGAATCATGGTGCCCGACGGGATGTTGCGCAGGGGCAGGGTATTGCCCGGCAGGATGTCCACCTGCGCGCCCGCCACCACCGTGTCGCCCACGTTCAGGCCCAGCGGGTGCAGGATGTAGCGCTTCTCGCCGTCGGCGTAGTGCAGCAGGGCGAGGTTGGCGGAGCGGTTCGGGTCGTACTCGATGGCGGCGACGCGGGCGGGGATGCCTTCCTTGTCGCGGCGGAAGTCGATGAGGCGGTACATGCGCTTGTGGCCGCCGCCGCGGTGCCAGGCGCTGACGCGCCCCAGGCTGTTGCGCCCGCCGGTCCTCGGCAGCGGCTCGAGCAGGCTCTTCTCGGGCTCGTGCTTGGTGATCTCGGTCCGGTCCAGCCGCGCCATGCCGCGCCGGCCGGGCGTTGTCGGACGATAGGTTTTCAACGGCATATCAGGCTGACTCCAGGTATTCGACCATCTTTTCGCCGGCCTTGAGGCGCACGTAGGCCTTCTTCCAGTCGGGCCGGTAGCCGCCCTTCTGTCCCCGGCGACGAAACTTTCCCGCGAGGATTACCGTGCGCACACGCTCCACTTTGACCTTGAACATCGCCTCCACCGCCCGCTTGATCTCGGGCTTGGTGGCCTGGGTCGCGACTTCAAACACCAGCGTGCGCTGCAGCTCTTTGATCTGCACGCCCTTCTCGGTGATGATGGGCCGCCGGATGACCTCGGTGAGGTTCTTCATGCCGCCTTCCCCTTGGGGGCGATCGCCTTCTGCAACTTCTCCACCGCCCCGCGGGAGAACAAGACCCGGTCGTGCGCCAGCACGTCGTAGGCGTGCACGGCGCGGCCCGGGACCAGCTTGACCCCGGCCAGGTTGCGGCTGGCGCGCTCGAGCTGGGTGTTGCCGTCGGCCTCGACGAGGAGCAGCGACTTCTCCACGCCCAGCTTGTCGAGCGCCTGCCGCAGGGCTTTGGTCTTGTGATTCTCGAGCTCGAGCTTGTCCACCACCAGGATCTTTTCCGCCTGGAGCTTGGACGACAGGGCGCCGCGCAGCGCCCCCAGCAGCACTTTGCGGGGCAGGGCGTAGCTGTAGTCGCGCGGCTGCGGGCCGTGGGTGGTGCCGCCATGGCGCCACAGGGGCGAGCGGATGGAGCCGACACGGGCCCGGCCTGTCCCTTTCTGCCGCCAGAGCTTGCGCCCGCTGCCGCTCACTTCGCCGCGGCCCTTGGTCTTGTGCGTGCCGCGGCGAAGCGAGGCCAGGTAGTGGCGCACCGCTTCGTGGAGCAGGGCGGGCTTGATGCGCACGGCGAAAACGTCGTCGCGGAGCTCGACCGTCCCCACTTTCTTGTTGGTCAGGTTCTTCACGTCCACGGTCGGCATCGTCGAATCCTTCAGCGCTTGCTCCGCTTGGCGACTTTCTTGGTGCGGCGGATGAGCACGTAACCGCCGTTCGCTCCCGGCACGGCCCCCCGCACCAGCAGCAGGTGGTCTTCCGAGTCCACTTGCACCACCCGCAGGTTCCGCGCCGTCACCCGCGCGTTGCCCATCTGCCCGGCCATGCGCTGGCCCGGCCAGACGCGCGAAGGGTAGGAGCTGGCGCCGATCGAGCCAGGCGCGCGGTGGAACATGGAGCCGTGGCTGGCGGCGCCGCCGCGGAAGTGGTGCCGCTTGACGAACCCGCTCCAGCCCTGCCCTTTGCTCACCCCGACCACGTCCACCCGGTCGTCGGTCTTGAACACCTGCTCGACCAGAACCTTGTCGCCCGCCTTGGCTTCTTCCTTGGCGTCGCCCAGGCGGATTTCCCGCAGGAAGCGCAGCGGGGCAATGTTGCTCTTCTTCAAGTGGCCGGTGGCGGGCTTGTTCACCCGGCGCGGCTTGACGAACTCGACCAGGCCCAGCTGCACCGCCTCGTAGCCGTCGTTCTCCGCCGTCTTGCGCTGCACCACCACGCAGGGCCCCGCCTTCAGCACCGTGACCGGCACCACGCTGCCGTCCGCGGCGAAGACCTGGCTCATGCCCAGTTTTCTGCCCAGCAGGCCCGGAACCGCCATGGCTATTTGCCGTGCTCCTTGCCGAAGGCTTTGATTTCGACGTCCACGCCGGCCGGGAGGTCGAGCTTCATCAGCGCGTCCACCGTGCTGGGCGTGGGCTCGAGGATGTCAATCAGCCGCTTGTGCGTGCGGATTTCGAACTGCTCCCGCGATTTCTTGTCCACGTGGGGCGAGCGCAGCACGGTGAAGCGGTTGATGTCGGTTGGCAGCGGGATCGGTCCCGCCACCAGCGCCCCGGTGCGCTTCGCCGTCTGCACGATCTCCCAGGTCGACTGGTCGAGGATGCGGTGGTCGTAACCCTTCAAGCGGATGCGAATTTTTTCTTGCATCTGCATGGCGTTACTCGATGATCTCGGTGACGGCGCCCGCGCCGACGGTGTGGCCGCCTTCGCGGATGGCGAAGCGCAGCCCCTTCTCGCAGGCCACCGGCGTGATCAGCTCCACCACCAGGTTGACGTTGTCGCC
>MEKM01000159.1 GCA_001766965.1 Acidobacteria bacterium RIFCSPHIGHO2_01_FULL_67_28
GCAGCTCCACCAGGCGCGCGCCACCGAGCTCGAGCTGCTCTTCCCGGTGCTGCAAACCTTGGCGAACGTCCTCGACGCCCGCGAGCATGAGACCCAGTCGCACTCGGCCCGCGTCAGCGCCTACGCCGAGTTCCTGGCCGAGCACATGGGTACGCTCGCCGAGGAGCTGAAGTGCATCCGCGCCGGCGGCCTGATGCACGACATCGGCAAGATCGGCATCCCCGACAGCATCCTCCTGAAGCGCGGCCCGCTGACCCCGGAGGAATGGACGGTGATGAAACAGCACCCCGATATCGGCCACGGGCTGCTCGCCGGCGTGCCCGGCCTGCGCGCCGCCGCGGAGATCGTCCTCGCTCACCACGAGCGCTGGGACGGCAAGGGCTACCCGAAAGGCATCCGCGGCCCCGCGATTCCTTTCGGGGCGCGCGTGTTCTCGATTGCCGACACCATGGACTCCATGCTCTCCAACCGCCCCTACCGCAAAGCGCTCACCTACTCGATGGTGCGCACCGAGGTCGAGCTGAACCGCGGCACCCAATTTGATCCGGAAGTCGTGGAGGCTTTTCTGGAAGTCCCCGAGCACCGCTGGGTCGAAGTCGTCCAGGAGCGCTGCCCCAACCTCACCCGCTACACGCTCGACGAGCAGCCCCCGACCGCCACCGGCCCGGCGGAGGCCCCGGCTGTCTCCGGTTAGGGAGAAAAATCTGTCAGGCGAGAGAGCCGCGTGAGGGAAGACAGGCAGGAATGCCTGTCCTACCGAGCGCCCTGTGTCTGCTCCATTCTTGGTAGGACAGACATTCTTGTCTGTCCCGAGTTGCGTTCGTGTCTACCGCGGCCAGAGCCACCCGAAAACGCCGGCGGTGAACAGCCCGTAGAGCAGCCCGTCGAACATGTGTTTGAGGGTTGTGCTCCAGGCTTCGCCCTTCCAGATGGAATCGGTGGCGTGCGCGGCGGCGTAGCCGAGGAAAGCGACCGTGCCCGCGACGCGGAAGACCGCCAGGTACTCGGCGCCGGCGGCCACGGTGCGGCCGGTCAGGTAGGCGACGAAGAAACTTATCACCAGGGAGTAGACGAACCATTGCACGAGATGCTTCGGCAGCATCGGCGGGCCGCTCGGAATCACTGTCATCAGGCCCACCGGCCCCTTCTTGAATTTCTCCACTACCTCGGGCGACTTCATCTCCTTGTGGCTCATGCAGTGGGGGAAGAAGTAGGTGCCGGGAGTGACGCTCGCCTTGCGCAGGACCTCGAGCAGGTTCTCTTCGTTCGGCAGCTTCTTGTAGTCGCTCTTGTGGTAGGGCAGCAGCATATGAATGATAAAGCTGACGACGAACACCGCCACCGCCGACAGCACGATGGGAAGCCACAACTCGGTCACATAGACCATCTCCGCCCCTCCTTCCACGAAGCGAAAGAATCCTCGCCCGGCTTTCGCCGGACTATACGCCCCCGCCGCCGCGCAGGTCAACTTGAGCCGCTAGGCGGGTTCACCCTGAACGGGTTCACCGTGAACGGGCGTGAGCGCAGCGGGAGCCCGCCGGCGAAATCCCGCCTGCCCTGAGCCTGTCGAAGGGAGCGCGAGCGAGGGACCTTGAGAGGGGAGAGCGTGGTAGCGGTACCGGGAATCGAACCCGGGTTTCCAGATTGAGAATCTGGCGTCCTAGCCCCTAGACGATACCGCCACGCAAAGAGTGCAGCCCGAAGAGCTGCCCTGTTACGGCACTCCTTTTATAGCCCACGCCGCTGCGAGCGGTCAAGTTGTCCGCCAAACCAACGCTGCGCTAATAACTCGTTTTGGTGGGACAGACATTCCTGTCTGTCAGGCGAGGCCAGCGGCCTCGCCCCCAGAACGGTGCGGGCCGCCCCGTCCCCGCGTTGACTTGCCCCACCCGCCCGCATAGCATAGGCGTTTCCCCTTTGGGCGAGGACGCAGCCGTGCCAACTCCTCCAGCAGCGAAGCCGGCCGATGTCTTGGAGCGCATCCTGGCCGCGCGCCGGCGGGCGCTCGCGCAGGCGAAGCAGACCGTCCGGGCGGCCAAGCTCGAAGAGCGCGCCGCCGCGGCGCCGCCGCCGCGCGACTTCGCTGCCGCCCTCGGCCGCGACGCTTTGAACGTCATCGCCGAGCTCAAAAAAGCCTCGCCCTCCTGCGGCGTTCTCCGGAGCGCGTACCAGCCCGAGGCTGGTACGCCTAGGGCGTACAATCCCGCGGCTCTGGCGCCCGCGCTCGAGTCCGCCGGCGCGGCGGCGCTCTCGGTGCTGACCGAGCCGGAGTTCTTCCAGGGCGGGCTCGAAGACTTGCAGGTGGCGCGGGGCGTCTCGAGTCTACCCGTGCTGCGCAAGGACTTCCTCTTCGACCCCTATCAACTCTTCGAGGCGCGCGCCGCCGGCGCCGACGCCTTCCTGCTGATTGCCGCCATTCTTTCCACGGCCGAGCTGCGGCGGTTGATCCAGCTGGGCAAGCAGTTGGGCATGGCGGCCCTGGCGGAAGTCCACACCGCCGAAGAGCTCGACCGCGCCCTCGAAGCCGGCGCGGAAATCGTCGGCGTGAACAACCGCAACCTGAAGACCTTCGCGGTGAACCTGGAGACTTCAGTCGCGCTGATTGAGCGTATTCCCGACGGCTGCCTGGCCGTGAGCGAGAGCGGCCTGCGCACGCGCGCCGAGCTCGACCGGCTCCGTGCCGCCGGCTTCGACGCCTTCCTCATCGGCGAGCACTTGATGCAAGCAGCCGACCCTGCCCAAGCGTTGCGCGCGCTGCTCGGGGGAGAACGCTGATGGTGCGCGTCAAGGTCTGCGGCATCACGAATCTCGAAGACGCCCTGGTGGCCGCGGCCGCGGGGGCGGACGCGCTCGGGTTCAACTTCTGGCCGAAGAGCCCGCGGCACATCGAAGCGCGGCGCGCCGCCGACATCATCGCGCACCTGCCGCCCTTTGTAACTCCCGTGGGCGTGTTTGTGGATGAATCGCCGGCGCGGATAAAAAGCGTGGCGCAGGCGAGCAGCATTCGGGCCGTGCAGTTGCACGGCAACGAGCCGCCGGAGGAAGCCGCGGCCCTGGCGGCCGCCGGTTTGGCAGTGTTCAAGGCCTTCTCGGTCGGGCCGGGATTCCGGCCGCAGCAATTGCAGCGTTACTCCGCCGCCGATGCCTTCCTGCTCGACGCCCAGGTCAAAGGCAAGCGCGGCGGCTCGGGCAGGCCGTTCGACTGGCGCCGCGCCCAGATGGCCGGCCGCTACGGGCGAATCCTGCTCGCCGGCGGGCTGACGCCGGAGAATGTCGCCGAGGCCATCCGCCAGGCCCAGCCCTGGGGCGTGGACGTCTGCACCGGCGTCGAGAAAAAGCCGGGAGTCAAAGACCACAAACGCCTCCGCGAATTCATCCGGCGAGCCAAGATGGAGGCGGCGTCCTAGCCATGCCCAGAGCCGCTCAACAAACCCTGCCCGACGCCCGCGGCCACTTCGGCCCGTACGGGGGTCGCTTTGTGCCGGAGACGCTCGTGGCGCCGCTCGAAGAGCTCGAGCGCGCCTACCGCCGCGCGCGCGCCGACCGCGGCTTCGCGCAGACCCTCAACCATCTGCTCGCCGACTTCGCCGGGCGGCCCACGCCGCTCTACTTTGCCGAGCGGCTGACGCGGTATCTCGGCGGCGCCCGCGTCTACCTTAAGCGCGAAGACCTGCTCCACACCGGCGCCCACAAGATCAACAACTGCCTCGGCCAGGGCTTGCTCGCCGCCCGCCTGGGCAAGCGCCGGCTCATCGCCGAGACCGGCGCCGGCCAGCACGGCGTCGCCACCGCCGCCGTGGCCGCGCACCTCGGCTTGAAGTGCACGGTCTATATGGGCGAAGAAGACATGGCCCGGCAGCGGCTGAACGTCGTGCGCATCGAGATGCTCGGCGCGGAGGTGATTCCGGTTGTTTCCGGCAGCCGCACCCTCAAGGACGCCATCAACGAAGCCATGCGCGACTGGGTGACCAACGTCGAGTCCTCGCACTACCTGCTCGGCTCGGTCTGCGGCGCGCATCCTTATCCCATGATGGTGCGCGATTTCCAGTCGGTCATCGGCCGCGAGGCCCGCGCGCAAATCCTGCGCGCCGAGAAGCGCCTGCCGGATTTGCTCCTCGCCTGCGTGGGCGGCGGCTCGAACGCCATCGGGTTGTTCCGCGAGTTTCTGGGCGAGGCGGCGGTGAAGATGCTCGGCGTCGAAGCCGGCGGGCGCGGTTCCGCGCTCGGCGAGCACGCCGCGCGGCTCGGGCTGCGCTCGCGCCGCAACGGCGCCCGCCCCGGCGTCCTGCATGGCACCTACACCTATGTCTTGCAGGACAAGCACGGGCAGATCTCGACCACCCATTCGGTTTCGGCGGGGCTCGACTACCCGGCCGTCGGCCCCGAGCACGCCTTCCTGCGCGACGCTGGCCGCGTCGTCTACACCGCGGTGGGCGACGAGGAAGCGCTCGCGGCCGCCCGGCTGCTGGCCGAGCAGGAGGGCATCATCCCGGCGCTTGAGCCGGCGCACGCGCTGGCGGAGCTGGTGAAGCGCGCGCCGAAGATGCGCCGCAACCAAGTCATCATCGTCAATCTCTCCGGCCGCGGTGACAAGGACATGGATATCCTCTCTCGGCACCTGCCGACAGGAATGGCATGAGAAAGAGACGAGGAAAGAAGAAGGCGATTCGCAAACGTTCTTTGTTGCTTCGTGCAAAGAGCAACGGCCTTAGGGCGGCGTTTCGTCGAGGGAAACGCCGGGGGCCGGCGCTCGTGGCCTATGTGACCGCCGGCGATCCCAGCCTGAAGTTCACGGAGAAGCTCGTGCTGCGGATGGCGGAGGCCGGCGCGGACGTCGTCGAGCTGGGCGTGCCGTTTTCCGATCCCATCGCCGACGGCCCCGTCATCCAGCGCGCCAGCGAGCGCGCGCTGAAGGCGGGCACGACGCTGCCCGGCGTGCTGAAGCTGGCCGAGCGCCTCCGCCGCAAGAGCGCGGTGCCGCTCGTGCTCTTCAGCTACTACAACCCGGTGCTGCAAATGGGGGTCGAGCGCTTCGCCGCGCGGGCTGCCGCCGCCGGCGTCAGTGGCGTGCTCATCACCGATCTGACGCCGGAAGAAGCCGGCGAGTTCGTGCGCACGCTGCGGCGGCACAAGCTCGACACTGTGTTCCTGGCCGCGCCCACTTCCTCGAACGGGCGTTTGCGCTCGATCGCGCGGCTGTCGCGCGGCTTTGTGTATCTAATCGCGCGCCGGGGCGTGACCGGAGCGCCCACCGAAGTCGGCGGCGAAATCAAGGGCCTGGTGAAGCGCCTGCGGCGCTCGACCCGCTTGCCGGTGGCGGTGGGCTTCGGCATTTCCCGCCCGCAGCAGGTGGCGGCGCTCGACGGTCTGGTGGACGGCGTGGTGGTGGGCAGCGCGCTGGTACAATGCTGCGAGCAGACCGGGCACGGCCCGGCGGCGCTCGAAGCCGCCGCGGAGCTGGTGCGAACCCTCAAGGAGGCACGGCGATGAACAAAGTGGTGGCGAACGCCGACGAGGCCATCCGCAACATCTCCGACGGGGCCAGCATCATGATGGGCGGCTTCGGGCTGTGCGGCATCCCGGAGAACTTGATCGCGGCCGTGCGGCGCAAGGGCATCAAGAACCTGACGGTACTGTCGAACAACGCCGGCGTGGACGACTTCGGCATCGGGCTGCTGCTCCAGACCCGCCAGGTGAAGAAGATGATTTCGACTTACGTGGGGGAGAACAAGCTCTTCGAGCAGCAGGTGTTGAGCGGGGAATTGGAAGTGGAGCTGAACCCGCAAGGGACGTTCGCCGAGCGCATCCGCGCCGGCGGCGCCGGCATCGCCGGCTTCTTCACTCCCACCGGCTACGGCACCCTCATCGCCGAGGGCAAGGAAACCCGCGAGGTTGACGGCACGATGTACGTGCTGGAAAAGCCGCTGCGGGCGCAGTACGCTTTCCTCAAGGCGTGGAAAGGCGACCGCTGGGGGAACCTGGTGTACCGCAAGACGGCGCGGAACTTCAATCCCATGATGGCGACCGCCGCCGACACGGTGATTGCCGAAGTGGAGCACCTGGTGGAAGTGGGCGAGCTCGAGCCCGACTTCGTGCACACGCCCGGCGTCTACGTGGACGCCATCTTCCAGGGCACAAACTACGAGAAGCGCATCGAGCGGCGCACGGTGCGCCAGCGCGCCGCGTAGGAAGGATTCACCGCAGAGGCGCAGAGGACACAGAGGGGGACGGAGATGGCGGGACTGACGGGCGAGCAGGCACGGGAGTTCATCGCGCGGCGGGTGGCGCAGGAGCTCCAGGACGGCTACTACGTCAACCTGGGCATCGGGCTGCCCACGCTGGTGGTGAACTACATCCCGGCGGGGATGGACGTGATTCTCCAGTCGGAGAACGGCCTGCTCGGCATCGGGCCGTGGCCGTACGAAGGCGAGGAGGACCCCGACCTCATCAGCGCGGGGAAAGAGACGGTGACCGAGATTCCCGGGGCGAGCTACTTCTCGAGCGCCGACTCCTTCGCCATGATTCGCGGCGGGCACATTGACCTCTCCATCCTCGGCGCGCTGGAGGTGGACGAAAAAGGGAACCTGGCCAACTGGATGATCCCCGGGAAGATGGTGAAAGGGATGGGCGGGGCGATGGATTTGGTGGCGGGGGCCAAGCGCGTCATCATCGCCATGGAGCACACGGCCAAGGGCAAGCCCAAGATTCTGAAAAAGTGCACGCTGCCGCTGACGGGCGTGGGCGTGGTGGACATGATCGTGACCGAGCTGGCGGTTATCGAGGTGACGCCGGCGGGGCTGGTGCTGAAGGAAGTCGCCCCCGGGGTTGCGCCGGACGACGTCCAGAAAGCGACCGAGCCGAAGCTGACTCCGGCGAAAGACTTGAAAGAGATGGCGGTATAATCGAAGCCATGGAGCTGAACGCCATCGTCATCGTCAGCCTGCACGAGCCCAAGGAGCGCATCTGGGGGCAGCTGCTCTCGCTCACCGAGGGCGGGGTGACGGTGCGGGGGATTGACCTGAACAGCTTTGACGATTTCGTCCGGCAGGTGAAGCAGCCCGAAGAAGGCCAGGTGGGGCTGGCGACCATTTTCTATCCCATGCGGCGCGTGGAGCGCATCGCGCTGGATGAAGCCAAGGGCTCCATCCCCTCGCTCTCGCAGACGTTTGAGCGGAAGGTGGGCCGGAGCGTGCTGGAGTACCTGGCGGCGCTCACCGAGGTCTAACCCGGCGCGCGACTCCGCGCCGAGGCGCCCATGACCAACCAGTTTTTTACTCTCGCCAACCAGCTCACGCTCCTGCGGCTGGCGCTGATTCCTTTTTTCGCGGTGGCGGTGCTCGGGCGTCGGTACGACTGGGCGCTGGCACTGCTGCTGGCGGCGGGGGTGAGCGACGCCCTGGACGGGATTCTGGCGCGGTCGCTGCGCCAGCACACGGCGCTCGGCGCCTACCTCGACCCCATCGCCGACAAGCTGCTGCTCTCGACCGGCTTCGTGGTGCTGGCCATCCGCGACAACCTGCCCTGGACGCTCGCCATTCTGGTGCTCGGCCGCGACATCCTCATCGTCGCCATCGCCCTTGTCATCGTGCTGGCGGCGGGCCTGCGGCCGTTCACGCCCAGCCTCTACGGCAAAGCCTGCACGCTGGCGCAGGTGCTGGCGGTGATTGCCGTGGTGGCCGTCGAAGTCTTGCCCGGCGCGGCGCTGGTGTGGGCGAAAGACTTGCTGCTCTGGCTGACGGCCGCGCTCACCGTGCTCTCCGGCATCCACTACGCCTGGCGCATCGGGAAGATG
>MEKM01000160.1:0-17066 GCA_001766965.1 Acidobacteria bacterium RIFCSPHIGHO2_01_FULL_67_28
GCCGCGGCGGCGGGCGCGGTCTGCTGCGCGGCGACCACGAGCGGGCTCACAACCAAGACGAAAAGAAAAGTGACGAGAGAGAGACTTCTGCGCATCGGTCGTCTCCTTCAAGGGATTTCGGGAGCAAGGAGTCTATCACAGGCCCGCCTCCCGGTAGCGGCGACGAGTCCGCAGGACTCGTCGTCGGCTGGTCTCGTCCTGGAACAGACCGGCGAGGAATCCCGCCGCGCGGGATTCCTCGCCGCTACCGAGGAGTCGTAGTATTCTTCCCGGGAGGCGGCGATGCCGCGGTGCTGGCTGTTCTTGAGCGACCCGGAGAGCTACCACTACGACGCGCTCTTCCAGAAGAAGCGCGAAGTGTGGGACGGAGTGTTTGGCGCGCTGGCGCAAAAGTACATCGCCGAAATCAAGCGCGGCGACCGCATCCTCGGCTACCACACCGCCCCGGAGAAGAGCGTCTACTGCGAGCTGCGCGCCGCGAGCGGCGCGTACCAGAACCCGGAGCTGAAAGAAAAGAACCTCGTGCTGGAGGTCGCGCCCGGGCGCAAGCTCAAGCGCCCGGTGCCGCTGGCGGAGCTGAAGGCGAACCCGAAGCTGGAGGGCATGAAGCTCTTCCGCTTCTTCCGCCCCATCGCTGTCTCGCCCTTGACCGCGGCCGAGTACAAGGAAATTCTCCGCCTCGCCTCCCGCTGACTGATTGGGAACTAGTCAATCGGTGAGTCGTCGGCGGTGGCTTCGCGATCTTCCTCTGTCCAACGGATTACACCCGTTTCGTCCGTAAAGAAACTCCGCTTGCCGTCCACGCCGTATCGAGCCGGCCGGGCCGTAACTGTGTAGCTTTCCGCCCCAGCAATCGAACACGCAGCGGGGGGTTCGGCCAAAAGTGGACCTGCTTGGTATACGAATACATAGTCGGATTTCTTCCCCGAGCTAAGTTCCACCGAAAGCAGGTCCGCAGCGTCGCAGCTTGGGGAACCTGCAACGGCCGGCCCCAAGGCTGCCAAAGTTGGAGGGAAGCCACTGACATAGGTTGAGGCGTACGTAATGGCTGCGGTGTTGATTGTGCGCAGAGAGCCTATCGCTTGATATTCGTTTTCCGAAAGCTTGCTGTCCGTGACGGTCGCCTGTCTGGCGCGGATGGCCGCGGCGCGGGCCTCCAATTGCTGCGCCTCGCCTTCTCGGTTCATCTTACGAAGAATACCCGCGCATCGATCGAGAATCCTTGCCAGAGTGGGGTGATTGGGCCCGAGAACTCTCTCTCCGATCTGCAAGACACGTTGGATGGAAACCTCCGCCTCTGCATACTTCCCCTGGTTCTGGTATGCTCCCGCCAACTCGAGAAGCGTATTCCCAACATGAGGGCTGTAGCTTCCGAAGGATTTCTCGTAGATTTCTAACACCAGGAGAAACAGAGACTCGGCTTCATCGTACTTGCCCTCGCTCGCCATCAACAGCCCCAGATTCCCCAGCGTCAAAGCGAGGTCAGGATGCTCCAGGCCCAGCTTCTTCTCCTGAATTTCAATAGCCCGCCGGTAAAGGGTTTCAGCTTCAGCTTTTCGGTCCTGCTCTCGCAGGGCCTCGGCAATATTGTTCAGCAGGGTGGCCACGCGCGGATGCTCAGGTCCCAAGACTCGCTCGTAGATAACCAGTCCACGGCGGTACAGCGCTTCCGCTTCAGCGATACGCCCCGTGTCGTGATAAAGCACTCCTAGGATGTCAAGTGTTTGAACAACATCGGGATGATCCGGCGGTAGTATCCTTTCGCGGATCTCCAAGGCTCGCTTCAGCAAAGGTTCGGCATCATCGAAACGCCGCTGCCGCCAATAGAGATCAGCGAGATTGCTGAGAACAGTCGCCACGTGGGGGTCATCCGGCTCCGATGTCCCTTCCGCAATCTCCAAGGAACGCTGGTAGAACGCCACGGCATCGGCAGGCCGTCCCAGATACACGCTAAGCATTCCGAGATCATTTAGGATGATACTCACGTCTCTGTGTTCCGCTCCCAGTTTTTCCTCGGCAATCTGCAGTGCACGCTCAAGCAATGGTTCAGCTTCAAGGTACCTGGCCTGCGCCTGATAGGACGAGCTCAAGCCCCTCAAATCCTCAATCAGCGCCGCGTCAGTAGCCTCCAGATGCTTTTCCTTTATAGCCAAGGACCGTTCATATGCCGATTGAGCCTCCGCATACTTTCCCTGCTTGATGTACACCCTGCCAAGAAGGTTGAGGCTCACTGCCGTGAGGCGGTCCTTCTCGACCGACGTTTCCGCTAGCTCGAGAGCCTTCAGAAACATCCTCTCTGCCTGGAAATAGTCGCCCTGCTCGAACGCCGTGTGACCGACCCTCACATAACGATCCCACTCGGTTTCCTGGGCGCGAGCGAATCCAGCAGAAAAACAAAGGAATACCGCAACTGCAAGGTAGGAATGGATGGCACGAACCATCGAGGTGGCTTGACTCGCGGAAAGTTTAACACATCAACAAACAAGAGCAAGGCCCGCCGCGGCCAAAGGGAGGAGTCTGCTATAGTGGGCGGGGATGACGAGGAAGCGCAAGGAGTTCACTGAAGCGGATGTGCTGGGGGCGCTGGGGGCGGCGCGGGAGCCGATGAGCCTGCGGGAACTCGCCGCCGCGCTCGAGGCCCACGGACGCGACCGGCACGAGCTGAAGAAGCTCGTCAAGCGGCTCGAGCAGCGCGGGCGCGTGACCGAGGTCCACGGCGGACGTTACCTGACCGCCGACAAAGTCCAGGCCAAGCCGGCGCATAGCCGGCACGCAAAAGCAGACCCCTCGACTCGCCCTCCGGACTCGCTCGGGGTGACGACTGCCGGCGGCAAGGCGGCGCCGGCCGCCGGCAAAGACGTCGTCACCGGGCGGCTGGTGGCCCACCGCGACGGCTACGGCTTCGTCATCCCCGACAAGCCCATCCCCGGCATCGAGGGCGACGTCTTCATCCCCCCGACCGCCGTCGCCGACGCCATGCACGGCGACCGCGTGCGCGTGCGCTTGCGCACGGGCCAGCGCGGCCGGCGCGGCACCGGGCGCATTGAAGGCCAGATCGTCGGCATCGAACGCCGCGCCCACGCGACCCTGGTCGGGCAGTTCCACGCCGGGCCGAAGGAAAACTACGTCGACCCCTACGAGCAGCGCATCCTCCAGCACGTCATCATCCCGCGCGGGGCGGAGCGCGTGGCGGGCGGGCCGGGGTCGGCGCAGGAGCTCGACGGCGCCATCGTCAACATCGAGATCACGAAATTTCCGACGGGCGGCGGGCACGGCCAGGGACGCGTCGTCGAAGTGCTCGGCCGGCCGGGCGACTTCGGCCTCGACGTCGAAATCATCATCCGCAAGTACCACCTGCCCGATGAGTTCGCTGAGGAAGTCCTGGACGAGGCGCGGCGCGTCCCCGCCGAAGTCCAGCCGGCCGAGGCGACGCGGCGGCGCGACTTCCGGCAGCTCCCCATCGTCACCATTGACGGCGAAGACGCCAAAGACTTCGACGACGCCGTCTACGTCGAGCGGCGCCCGAACGGCAACTACCTCTTGCACGTCCACATCGCCGACGTCGCGCACTACGTCCGACCGGGCACCGAGCTCGACCACGAGGCCCGCCTGCGCGGCACTTCGGTCTACTTCCCCGACCGGGCCGTGCCCATGCTGCCGGTCGAGCTTTCGAACGGCATCTGCTCGCTCAAGCCCGAAGTGGACCGGCTGGTCTTGAGCTGCCTGATGGACATCACTCCGCAGGGCGAAGTGGTGGACTACGAGCTCGCCGAGGGCGTCATCCGCTCGGCGGCGCGGATGACCTACACGGCGGTGAACGCTTGCCTGGAAGGCGACGCCGCCACGCGCGCCCGCTACGCCGCGCTCGTCTCCGAGTTCGACAAAATGAAGGAGCTCGCGCTCATCTTGAACGCCAAGCGCGAGCGGCGCGGCTCGATTGACTTCGACCTGCCCGAGCCGGTCATCCGCTTCGACGAGCGCGGGCAGATGACCGGCATCGCCCGCAGCGAGCGCAACGTCGCTCACCGGCTCATCGAAGAGTTCATGCTGGCGGCGAACGAAACCGTGGCGGGGCACCTGACGGCACTCGCTATCCCCTCGCTCTACCGCACCCACGAAGAGCCCGACCCGCAGAAGGTTCTGGAGTTTGAGGAAATCGCCGCCACCTTCGGCTACTCGCTCGGCTTGAGCGAGCAGCTCGTCCGCAAGGTGCGCGTGCACGAGCGCCAGCGCCCCGGGCGCGGGCACCGGCAGCCGCGCGTCCTCGAACTCCCCGAGCGCGTCGCCATCTCCCCGCGCCACTACCAGCGCCTGACCGACAAGCTCGCCGGGCGGCCCGAGGAGCGCATCCTGAACTACCTGATGCTGCGCTCGCTCAAGCAGGCGCGCTACTCGGAGCAGAACGTCGGCCACTTCGCCCTGGCCGCTCCCTGCTACACCCACTTCACCTCGCCCATCCGCCGCTACCCCGACCTCATCATCCACCGCTTGACCCGCTGGGCGCTCGAGCAGGGGCAGAACCGCCCGGCCGGGGGCCACGCCAAGGCCAAGGAACTGCTGAAGGAAGACGAGCTGCGCGCCGTCGGCGTCGAGTCTTCCGAGGCCGAGCGCCGCGCCGACGACGCCGAGCGCGAACTCATCGACCTGAAAAAACTCGACTTCATGGAGCAGCACCTGGGCGACGAGTTCGACGGGCTGCTCATCAGCCTCAACAAGTGGGGCTTCTGGGTGGAGCTGATGGAGCTTTTCGTCGAAGGCTTCGTGGCGCTCGAGACGCTCGACCCGGCCGCCGACTACTACTACCGCGAACCCACACGCTCCATCGCTCCCGGACGCCGCAGCCGCGTGCCGGGCGCCCCCGGCTTTCGCCTCGGCGACCGCCTGCGCGTGCGCGTCGACCGCATCGACCGCCTGCAAAAGCGGATTCATTTCTCGGTGGTCGGCCCGCCTGCCCTCACCTAGTGTCGGCCGGCGTGGGCTTTTTGGCCCAGCCAGCGGCTGGCTCTGGGTGGGCAAGCCCACTACGGGGGCAGCCAGCCACGGCGCTGCCTGCCTCCATCTGCTTTGCATTCAGCAGGTTAGGCGTCAGCCGGAATGGGCGACAAATTGCACCTCTCCGGGCAGAGGTCTGGAGGAGAGCGCCATGAAGGCAACCGAGAAGGAAGGGCTGGCCCGCAAGGTGATCTGCGACCACGACTGCCTGCTGGAGAACTTGCGGTCGCTCGACCACAGCTTGGAAAACATCTTCTACTACGGCGAGGTGTGCAGCGATATGCGGGGTTTCGGCAACCTGCGCCAGCGCTGCGAGGAGCTGCGCCAAGTCCTGCTCAAGCACATCCCCGAGGGCGAGCAGATGTTCGCCGAGGTTCCCCAGGGGCGCACCGCCTGCCGGCTGCTGCCCGAGCTGGTGGAGGACCACCGCGTGATGCTGCGGGCGCTCGAGCAGAGCTTGAAGAGCCTGGAGGCGCTGCAGAACGGGCAGCTCATCCCCGAAGACCTGTTCAGCTTGCAGGAGCAGGTGCGGAACTTCAGCGCCCGGCTGCAAACGCACATCCGCGTGGTGAACCAGCAGGTGCTGCCCGAGATTGAAGCCACCTAGGGGCGGCGCTCAGATCAACCGGCGCAAGAAGTATCCGACCGCGTAAGCCACCACCGCGGCCGCCGAACCCACCGCCAGCATCTCCAGACCGCTTACGAACCAGCGCGCCCGCGTCACCACCGTCCGCAAACTCCCCACCACAAACAGCGTCAAGCCCGTCGCCACCGAAGAGGCCAGGAAGACGTGGTCGCCGGAGACAAAGGCGAACGGCAGGAGCGGCACCGAACCCGCGGCGATGAACGCCAGGAAGATGGCGGCGGCGTGACCGAGGGCGTGCTCCGGGCCTTCGCGCACGATGCCCTGGCTGTGCAGGAGCTGCTGCTCGGAGCGCGCCCCCAGATAGTTCCCCGCCCCCATGGCGAAGCCGTCAGCCAGCAGGTTGGCGACGCCGAGGATGATGGCGACGCGGGCGGTCAACTCCGCCCCGGTGACGCCGCTGACCACGGCAAAGGTGGTGACGAGGCCGTCGTTGGCGCCGAACACCAGGTCGCCGATGTGGTGGGCCCAGGAAGGCCAGAAGCCGAGGTAGGCGGGGCCGGGCTCGTGCTTTTCCATCGCGCGTCAGGCGGCCAGGCGGCGGTCGCCGCGCCGGGCGCGCATCTTCGTCTTGGCGTCGCGGTGACGGCCGTGGCCGCGGTCGGCGTGCGGCAGGAACTGCACCCCGCCCCAGCAGTGGAAACATTGGCGGCCGCCGTGGGTGGCGGTCCAGAGTTGTTCCGCCTTGTTCAGCTTGCGGCCGCAGCTCGGGCATCTCATTTCGAGTCTCCTTTCTTCTCCGGCGCGGGTGAGCCGGCGGGGACGGGCTCGGCGGGCACCGTCAGCCGCTCCAGGGCGCGGGTGGCCGGCGCGCGCCCGCTCCACCAGCTCATGTCCATCGGATAGACGGCCGGGTCGAAGATGACCCAGTAGAAGTGCCAAACCAGAATGGCCAGGCTGGCCAGGATAGCTTCGTAGAAGTGGACGGCGGTGGCGGCGTCGCTCACCCACTTGGGGAACCAGCGCAGGGCGAAGTTATCGAACCAGAGCAGGAAGCCGGTGAGCGCCATCACCATCGTGCCCCAGAGGAAGGCCAGATATTCGCTCTTCTCGATGTAGCCGAGCTTGACCCCGTGGGGCGGGTGCGGCTCGCGGCCCAGGAAGTAGCGGAGCCGCTGCTTGAACTCGTGCAAGTCCTCCAGCGTCGGCCGCATGGCGGCGAGGCAGGCGCGGGCGCGCCGGCTGCGGACAAGATGCGCCAGGTGCACGGCCAGCGAGCCGAGCAGCACCACGGCCGCAATCCGGTGCAGCCAGCCGCGCAGGCCCAGACCGGCCTCCCAGTGGATGGCCGGCTGCGCCCACCAACTCTCCGGATACTTCAGCGCGAAACCGGTGTAGGCCAGCAGCGGAAAGCTCACCATCACCAGCCCGTGGGCCCAGCGGAAACCGCGCGGCATCCGCTCTTCCTCCGCCGCCACGCCCGCCAGGACGCGCACCGCCGGGTTGCGCGCCTTGCGCCAGAAGTCGAGCAGGTTGTGCAGGAGCATGCCGCCGATGGTCAGGTAGATGAGCGGCAGGTAGAACAACCGCACGTAGTAGACCGCCGTGAAGCGCGCTTCGGTGGCCACGATGTGCACCGGGCCGAGCGCGAAGCGCGTGCCGGCGCCAGGGTGGCACTGCCCGCAGGTCTGGGCGAGGTTGGCCGCGTGGATGTGGGAGCGCGGGTCGGAGGAAGGCAGGATGTCGTGCACGCCGTGGCAGGAGGCGCAGTTGGCCACCGTCGCCACGCCGGCGCGGGTGGCCAGGCCGTGGTAGCTGTCCTCGTAGGCGGGGACCTTGTCGAGCGCCAGGCCGTACTTCTCGCTCAAGCGCAGGTCGGAGTGGCAGCGCCCGCAAGTCTGCGAAGGAATGTTGCTGGCGAAGACGGGCGAGCCGGGCTCTTTAGGCGAGAGGATGTGGTGCTCGCCGTGACAGTCGGTGCAGACCGGGGCGTCGCGCACGCCGCGAGCCGCCGCGGCGCCGTGGACGCTCTTGCGGTAGGCAGCGGCGATCTCCTGGTGACAGGCGCCGCAAGTCTCGGGGACGCGGGCGTGGTAGACCTTGGAGCGGGGATCAGCCGAGGGGAAGATGGCGTGGTTGCCGTGGCAGTCGGAGCAGACGGCGCCGTGGCGGCCGGCGGCCACGGCGCGAGCATGGGCGCTGGTCAGGTAGGCTTCCACAGGACGCACGACGGTGAAGCCGAACTTCTCGGCCAGCGCCGGGTTCGAGTGGCAGCGGGCGCAGGCCTGGGCCAGGTGCGACCAGTGGACAGCGGACGTCGTCTCCGTGTGCGGGGTGACGGCGTGGATGTCGCCGTGGCAGTCGGTGCAGGTGGCGGCTTCGGTGATGCCGCGGGCGCGCCCCTGGCCGTGGATGCTCTGGCGGTAGCTTTCGACAGCGTCGGCGTGGCAGGCGGCGCAATCAACCTGCTTCACGCCCTCGGCGTGGGGAAACTCGGCGGCGCCGCTGTGGCAGCCGGTGCAGGAGAGGAAACCGTGGACGCTGGAGGCGAACTTCTGCGGGTCAACCGTGTGGCAGTCGGCGCAGGGGGGTTCAGCGGAGTGCAGGGGGAGGCCGGTGCAAGACAGTGCGACAGCGAGCAGCCCCACGAATGTCACCGCTCGCACCGGCATGACTGCCGCGGTCATTTCGCTCCCCCTGTACCACAAAAACCTCCTGGTTGCATCTTGGAACAAACACGTCAGGCCACCTTCTGGCGGCGCCAGCGGACGGCGTTGGCCAGCACCCGCTCCATCTCCGCCACCGGGGTGAGGCTGGTGAAATAGTCGAAGGCCCCGCACTCCATGGCGGCCAGGTAGGGTTGCATGTCGGCCTCGCCCGAGATCACCACCACCGGCAACTCTTCCTTGACATCGCGGAGCCAGGCGAAGGCGCCCTGCGCCTCCGCTCGGGCCGTGGGCAAGCAAAGCAGAACCGCGTCGGCCGGGTGGCGCAGCAGATAGGTGCGGGCGGCCTGGGTGTCCGCGACCTCTTCAAAACGATAGCCGTATCTCCCGAGCTCTTCAAAGGCCGGGGAAAAGCTGGCGGCGGAGCCGACGACGAGCACATGGTGTGCCGCGCGCGTTCGCATCACAACCGCCTTTCCGCTTCCCTCGAGACGATGATCCCCGAATTTCACCGCTGCTCCGGGAAGCAAGTCCCTTGCCACCGGCGCCGCTCCCGCCGGTTTTCTCCGTGGCAGCCAAAAGGCCGACTACTCAAGAAGTTAGCAGCGGATCCAAGGTGAGCGGCCAAGCCAGAGGCGTCCCGTGAGGCAGGCAGCTTGTGTGAGGCAGCCCCAGCGTGGGCCTTTTGCCCCAGCCGCCACTCCGGCTAGCGTTTGCCGGAAGGAAGCAACTCCGCTACTTTCCCCACCAGCACCTGGGGGTCATAGATGGGTTTCTGCAGGTAGCCGTCGGCTCCCGAGGCGTCGAGGAAGCGCTCCCGGTCGCCCTCCATGGCGTGGGCGGTGGCGAGCAGGACAGGGATGTGGCGAGTGCGCTCGTCGTCCTTGAGAAGGCGCGAGAGCTCCAGCCCGTCAATGAGCTTGCCCTGGTGAGTGAAGTTGGCCAGGGAGACATCGATGATAACCAGGTCCACCTGTCCGGCGCGGGCCTGGGCCAGGACTTCGTCGGCGTTCCGGCCGCGCTGGCACTGGAAACTGCCGGCGCGCTCCAGGGCCAGAGTGTAGAACTTGGCCACCAGGGTGTTGTCCTCGACGATGAGAATCTTGGGCATCGCCGCTCACGCCCGGCGCGCCGGACTTTGCAGGAGTCGTAGCACGGTGGCGCGCAAGACCGCGCCCTCCAGCGGCTTGCGCAGGACGGGCGGGCGCGGAACCACCTGGCGCCGGCTGAGCGCCTCTTCCACGGCGGCGAGCTCATGGCCGGTGATGAGCACCGTCGGCAAACTGTGCCGCTGCCGCAGGGCGGCAATCAAATCCACTCCGTCGCCGTAGACCCCCGGGCTGACCGGCAAAGCCCAGTCCACCACGGCCAGCGCCGGATGGAAGCGCTCGGCGGCGTCCAGGGCGTTGGCAAAGCTGGCGGCGGTGACCACGGCAAAGCCGTCCCGCACCAGCAGCTCCCGCAGGTACTTGCGAAAGACGGGGTCATTGTCCACCACCAGCACACGCACGCCGTCGGCGGACCCCGCCACCTCCAGCACCTCGCTCTCGACGCGGTGGGGCCGGTCTTCGACACGGCCGAATTGCGGCACCGAAAAGCGCACCGTCGTGCCCAGGCCCTCGCCCGGACTCTCCAGCTCGATGCGTCCGCCCATCATCTCCACCAGGCGGCGGCTGATGGCCAGGCCCAGGCCGCTGCCGCCGTGGCGGCGGGTAAAGCTGGTGTCCACCTGCTTGAACTTCTCGAACAAGCCCGCCTGCTTTTCCCGGGGGACGCCGATGCCGGTGTCCTGCACTTCGACGAGCACGTGGCCCGAGACGCGGCCGGGGTCGGCGCGCAGGGTGACCCAGCCTTCGTCGGTGAACTTGATGGCGTTGCTCAACAGGTTGATGAGGACCTGGCGGAGGCGGTGCTCGTCGGCGCGGACGGGCGGCAGCGCCAGCCCCGCGGTTTCGTCCACCAGCTTCAGCTTCTTTTCGTCGGCCTGGACGGCGATGACCGCCAGCACCTGGTCGAAGAGCGGCCGCAGCTCGATCCGCTCGGGGCTAAGCTTCAGCTTGCCCGCCTCGATCTTGGCGATGTCGAGAATGTCGTTGACGATGCCCAGCAGGTGCTGGGCGCTCTCGAAGACGTCGCGCTGCAGCTCGCGCTCCTCCTCCGGGCTGTGGCAGAGGCCGTCGAGGATAAGCTTGGTGAAACCCAGGATGGAGTTGAGCGGGGTGCGCAGCTCGTGCGAAGTGTGGGCCAGGAACTCGTCCTTGACGCGGCCGAGCTCGGCCAGCTCCAAGTTGGCGGCCTCCAGGCGCTGGTTGAGCTCGCGGAGCTCGCGCAGGCTGGCGGCGAAGTAGGACTCGCACATCAGGTTCAGGTCGAGGTCGAGGACTTTGTTCAAGGCGCGCTTGGTGTCGGCGGCGCGCTGGACGTCCGGTATCTCCTGGTCAAGGGCGCGCAGCAAGAAGATGCGCACCACGCTCATGGCGCTGATCACGTACTTTTGCGGGACGCCGGCGCGGACGTGGCGCTTGCCGATTTCCATTCGCTCCCGGCCATAGGCTTCGTCGTAACGCCCGGCAAAGAGCCCGCGGCCCCAGCCCTGCAGGGTGAGCTTCAAGCGCGCCAATTGCTCCGGGCCGGAGAAGATTCGGGCCGTCTCCGGGTTTTCCATGATTCTCTGATAGAACAACTCCGCCATTTCGGGTAGGTGCCGTTCCAAGCCCGGCCCCGCCTCGGCCAGCAGGCGGGCGTCAGCCTCGGTCAGGCCGATGTACCGCTTCGTTTCCTCCAGGAGGTTGTCCATGACCGCAGCCTACAATGCTTGTTCGCCCTGCCTCCTTTGGGTCATAATGACCTCCTCAATCATAGCATTGCTCCTCCTCCCCCGCAGGCGGGGAAAAGGGGGGCTGGACCGATGGACTGGGTTTCCGAGTTGCGGCAGGGCTTCCGCGCGTTGCCGGCCGGCGGTGTGCTTTCCGTCAGCTTTGCCGACCGGAGCGACACCATCGGCGAAGTGGGACGCGAATTCAACGCCTTGGCCGCCGAGCTCGGCCGGATGCCCCCGGGCGATCTGAGCCGCGAACGCGCCCACGCGCTGCGCAACCGCCTGGCCGGCATCCTGGCGGCCCTGCACCTCGTCGGCGCCACCGGCGCCCTCGACCCGGCGCAGCAGGCCGCGCTCCAGGAAACGGTCGAAGAGGGCAAGCGCCTGGACGCCACGCTCCGCGCTCACCCGGTGGGGAAGAGCTAGCCATGGCCAAGCCCAAGATCCTGGTGGTGGACGACGAAAAGCTGGTGCGGGTGTCGCTCCAGAAATATTTCGAAGACCAGGGCTACCCGGTGGTGGCGGCCGAAGACGCCGCCCAGGCCGCCGCGCTGCTGGCCGAGGAGCAGCCGGCGGTCATCCTGCTCGACGTCCGGCTCCCCGACCGCAGCGGGATGGAGTTGCTCCAGGAATGGAAGGAAGCCGGGGTGCCGGGGGCGGTGGTGATGATGACGGCCGACCCCAAGCTCGACGACGTCAAGGCAGCCATCAAGCTGGGCGCCTACGACTTCGTTTCCAAGCCGCTCGACTTCGACGAGCTCCACGTCACTCTCGAGAACGCCCTGGAAACCACCGAGCTCCGCCAGCAGGTCCGGTCTTTGCGCGACGAAGTCCGCAAGCGCATGGGCTACCACGAGGTGGTGGGCACCTCCAAGACCATGCGCGAGGTGATGAGCTTCGTCTTCAAGGTGGCCCGCAGCGAGGCCGGCACCATCCTCATCACCGGCGAAAGCGGCACCGGCAAAGACCTGATCGCCAAGGTCATCCACTACGAGTCCACCCGCGCCGAGAAACCTTTCGTCGCCATCAACTGCTCGGCCATCCCCGAAACTTTGCTCGAGGCCGAGCTCTTCGGCCACGAGCGCGGCGCCTTCACCGACGCCAAGGCCTTGAAGAAAGGCCTGTTCGAAGTGGCCGACCAGGGCACCTTGTTCCTCGACGAAATCGGCGAGATGTCGCCTTTTCTCCAGGCCAAGCTCCTGCGTGTGCTCGAAGACCACGGCTTCCGCCGCGTGGGCGGGATCCGCGACCTCACCGCCGACGTGCGCGTCATCGCCGCCAGCAACCGTGATCTGGATCGCGCCGTCCGCGAAAAGAAATTCCGCGAAGACCTCTTCTACCGCCTCTCGGTCATCTCCCTCCAGCTCCCGCCCCTGCGCGAACGGAAAGAGGACATCCTCCCCCTGGCCGAGTTCTTCCTCCGCCACTACAGCCAGAAGTTCCGCAAGCCCATCGAGGCTTTGACGGAGGAGCTGGAGCGCGTGCTGCTGAACTATGACTGGCCGGGCAATGTGCGCGAACTCAAGAACGCCATCGAGCGGGCCATGATTCTCGAGGAGGGCAAAAAGCTGACGCCGGTTTATCTCCCCATCCGCGTCACCTCGCCCGCCGCCGCCCACCCCGGTTCCGGAGCCACCGAGCCGGGCGCCGCCTGGCAGACGCTGGACGACGGCCGGCGCGTGCCCCGCTGGGACATTCCCCCGGGCGGCACCTCCTTGGAAGAAGTCGAGCGCATGCTGGTCGAGCAAGCCCTGAAGCAGGCCCGGGGCAACCAGAGCCAGGCGGCGCGGTTGCTCGCCATCAGCCGCGACGCCCTGCGCTACAAGATGAAGAAGTTCCGCTTGGAAGAAGTGAAATAGGGAGACCTCCGCTATACTAGGGGCCGAGGGCCCGCATGGCTAAGATCTGGTACCTCTCGTCCGTCTCCCGCACCGTCCGCGAACAGCGGCCTCTGGCCTGGTGCATCGACAAGCTCTGGATCTCCCCCCGCGACTTCCGCAGCCCCACCGCGCCCGCCGAAATCAAGGAAGAATCGGTTTGGGTCGAAATCACGGAAGACGACGTCGGCCACGCCCCCGGCTATAAACCCGGCTTCCATCTTTCCTTCCTGACGCCCAGCCAGCTGGAAGAACGGCTGAAGAAGCTGTGAAAGGAAAGCGGCGCGCAGCGGGCTAGCGCGCCTTGCGGACGCGGTCGTCGTCGAATTCTTTCTCGAGGCGGCTCGCGGTCGCTTCCATCCAGCCCAGGACGGCTGCTTCCAACTGCTTGGCCGCCGGCTGTCCGCGCAAGCTCGCAACCGTCTCCCCGGCCGCGTTCAAGAGGATGTGGTAGCAGGGGACGGCCTCTTTCCTGGCCTCCTCGGGGACGAACTTCAGGAGCAGGCACTGGTCGCAGGGGTCGGCGCGCAGGGTCTTGCCGGCGTTGATGCAGAGCACGCTGTCGCGGAAATAGGGCCCGAAGCCGCGCTGGCGGATATTCTCGATTTCCAGCCGCAGCAGTCCGATGATCTCACGTCTGTCCCAGGCCACGGTGGGACCCCCCGCCGCGAACTATGCAGTTCGCTGCTTTTTTCTAGGGCACGTCGACTGCCAAGCGCTTCCATCGCGGCCGGGCCCGTGAAAACCCGTCTTTTTTCAAAGAGTTGACTTCTCCGCTGCCTGGGATTGCTCTACGGCACGTCGGCGGCAAAGGAGGCTGGTTTGTGCAAAATCCCGCTGTCATGGCGATTTGCCGCATTTAGCCTCGGGGCCACTCCTCCGTTCTGCAAGGCCTAACCCTTGCCTCCTGATGGAGTTCCGTCCAGGGCGGCGATGGCCCTTCAGGTGCGGGGGAAAGACGCGCGGTTGAGGAGAGGGAGGAGTGTAGGTTATGAAGAACCGCTCGAACTGGGTACCCATGACCCTGGCTGCTTTGCTCGTGATGGCGATCCCCGTCTTCCTACTGGCCGCGGGCGATGCCACCGCCGGCAAGGCGCTCTACGACAAGAAGTGCGCCACCTGCCACGGCAAGCTGGGAGAAGGCAACCCCAACCTGGCCAAGACCCTGAAAGTGGAGTTCCGGCACTTGGGCTCGAAGGAAGTGCAGGCCAAGAGCGATGACGAGCTGAAGAAGGTCATCACCGAGGGCACCGAGAAGAAAAAGCCGGTCAAGGGCCTGACCGACGACGACCTGGCCAACGTCATCGCTTACTTGCGCACCCTGGCCCAAAAGTAGGCGCGTGAGCGGCGGCCGCAAACAAACCGCTCTCCTCGGCCTGAAAATTAGTACACTGGCGGCGCTCGGGAGTCGCCGGACACCATGAACGCCGCCGGTCCCACACTCTTTGACTGGGCGCGTCGCGCGGCGCGCCCGGTCTTTTACCTCGGCAACAACCGCGTCAGCCAGCTCGGGGTGGTGCTGACCACGGCCAGCGCCATCACCCTGCTCACTTTCTACACCACCGAGTTTTTCGGCGTCCACCCCGGGCCCTACGTCGGCATCATCACCTACCTCATCCTCCCCGGGGTCTTCGTCCTCGGCCTGCTCATCATCCCCGCCGGCATTGCGCGCAAGTTGCGCCGCGAAAGGCGCGCCGGGCAGCTCCCTCCGACCTACCCGCAGATCAACCTGGCTGACGTGCGCCTGCGCGAGACCATCTACTTCGTCATCGTGATGAGTGGGCTCAACCTGGCTCTCTTCCTCACCGCCACCTACCGCGGCGTGCACTACATGGACTCGACCCAGTTCTGCGGCCTGCCCTGCCACTCGGTCATGGAGCCGGAATACACCGCCTACCAGAACTCGCCGCATGCCCGCGTGGCTTGCATCGAGTGTCACATCGGCCCGGGCGCTCCCTGGTTCGTGCGCTCCAAGCTGTCGGGCGCCTACCAGGTGCTCTCGGTCAACCTGAATCTCTACTCCCGCCCCATCCCCACCCCCATCGAGGACCTGCGCCCCTCGCGGGAAACCTGCGAGCAGTGCCACTGGCCGCTCAAGTTTCACGGCGACAAAATCGTCGTCCGCCCGCACTTCGCCGAGGATGAGCCCAACACCAAGACCTACACCGTGCTCTCCCTGCATACCGGCGGGATCGACCCGCTCACCCGCCAGCCGGTCGGCAACCACGGCGTCCACCTGATGCCCGCCGCGCAGATCGACTACTACGCCGCCGACCATGCCCGCCAGCAGATCCTCTACGTGCGCTACCGGAAGGCCGACGGCCAGGTCGTCGAGTTCGTGGCCGGCGACGCCGGCAAGCCGCTCGAGGAGCTCCGCGCCCAGCCCCTGCGCCAGATGGACTGCATGGACTGCCACAACCGCCCCACCCACACCTTCGAGCTCCCCGGCCCGGCGCTCGACCGCGCCCTGAACGCCGGGCGCATTGAGCCCGCTCTGCCCTTCGCCAAGAAGCAAGGCCTCGAGCTGCTTCAACTCTCCTATGCTTCGCAGGCCGAAGCTGCCAGCCAGCTCCGCACCCGCTGGCGCGACTTCTACCGCCAGCAGCACCCGGCGCTGTTCAACTCTCACCGCCAGGCCATCGAGCAGGGCGCCGACGCCCTGGTCGACATTTATTCCCGCAACGTCTTCCCCCAGATGAACATCTTCTGGAGCACGTACCCGAACAACCTCGGCCACGACCCCGCCCCCGGCTGCTTCCGCTGCCACGACGGCGCCCATTCCACCCCCGACGGCAGCCGCACCATCCCCAACGACTGCTCCACCTGCCACGCCCTGCTCGCTTTCGAAGAGCCCGAACCCGACATCCTCAAGACCCTGCGCGGCGAATAGCGTCCGCTTGCAATCCTTGCCGTCCGTGAGTAGGATGGCCGTTCGTCCATGCTGAAACGAATCGCGTTGCTCGTTATTCTGCTGCTCGCCGCGGGGGCGGCAGCGCAGGAAGGACCTGCCCTGAGCGGAGTCGAAGGAATCCGCAATTTCCTGCGCGTCAACGAAAAAATCTGCACGGGCGGCCAGCCGACGCTCGAGCAACTGGCGGAGCTCAAAGCGGGCGGCATCCGCGCCGTCCTCAACCTGCGCCGCCCGACGGAAAAGCAGACGATGCGCCCGGGCGGCGAGCCTGTGCCCTATGACGCCGCCGCCGAAGCCGCCGAAGCCGAGCGGCTCGGCCTGCGCTACTTCAACATCCCCGTCGACCCCGACGCCCCCACCGACGCCCAGGTGGACGAGTTCCTGAAAATCCTCGCCGACGCGCAGAACCGCCCCATCTTCATCCACTGCGGCTCGGCCAGTCGCGTCGGGGCCTTCTGGATGATCCGCCGGGTGCTGGTGGACGAGTGGTCGCTCGAAGAAGCCGAAGCCGAGGCCAAGCGCATCGGCCTCTCCAACGAGAAAACTCGCGCCTTCGCCCGCGACTACCTCGCCCGGCATAGTCAGCGCCAGTAGAGCTGTCTTTTTTCCTTTGCCTCCCCTGCCTCCCTGCTTCCCTGCCTCCTTGCCTCCCTGTATACTTTCTTCCGACGCGCCCGTAGCTCAATGGATAGAGCTTCGGATTTCTAATCCGAGGGTTGCAGGTTCGAATCCTGCCGGGCGCGCCAGCCCAATCGCGCACAGGCGCTGACCGACGGTTGCAGGTTCCCTTCGCCCTCTTCGGGGCTCAGGACAAGCGAGTCCTGCCTTGCCCGCAGTCGGGCCGGGCGCGCCAATCACTTCTATTGCTTTCCAGGCCGGAGCGGTGCTTTACTCTTGGTGGGGGTTGGGGCAGGCAAAGGAGCAGGGCCCGGCTATGGGCACCGACCCCAGGTCCGCCACCATCCAGGGTTTCCTCCGCAGCTTGAGCCTGGTGCTCAAGTCCGCCCGGCTCTACAAGTTTGAGCACGAGCGCACGATGGCGCAGTTCGAAGAGGCCTGGACGCAATTGCGCGCCGCGCTCACCGGGACCGGCGAGGCCGGCATCCTGCTCGGCATTTCCGGGAAGCAGCTCTTGCTCGACGGCGCTGCGCTCAAAGGCGGCCCCGCCGAGCAGAGCTTCACCGACCTGCTGGCCTCCGCCAGCCTCGCCAGCGTCCAT
>MEKM01000160.1:17078-17726 GCA_001766965.1 Acidobacteria bacterium RIFCSPHIGHO2_01_FULL_67_28
CTCCGCCAGCCTCGCCAGCGTCCATTTCCTGCCTGCCGTGACCAAAGAGGAGTTCACCCTGCTCGTCAAAGGCTTCACCGGCGGCGGCCCCAAGGCCGGTCCCGTCGGTGCGCAACTCCAAGCAGCCCTGCAAGCCGCCCGCGGAATCCGTTTGAACGAAGTCCGCTACGTGGCCGAAGACTCCGCCGTCGGCGACGCTTCCGGTGTGGCCAAGGCCGCTGCCAGTGTCGCCGGGGTCGAGCTGGGCGAAGCCCAGGCTTGGATGGACGATCCGCAGAAGCTTCTCCAGATGATGCTCGCCGCCGAAGGCGCGCAGGCAGGCGGCGCCGGCGGAGGTGGCGGCACGGGCGGCGCCGAGTTGGGCGAAGGCGACGTCGGCGGCCTCTTCGGCTTCCTCGGACAGCTCGGGCAAGGCGGCGGGAAACTCGGCGGCAGCCAGGTGCAACAGCAGGCCACCGGGCTTTCCGGCTCCAGCCGCGCCGCTTTGCAGGACGCCCTGAAGAGCCTGGCCGAGCAGCCGGGGCAAGACCTCGACAAGCCCATGCTCGTCCGCTTGGCCGAGAACCTCGCCATCCGCTTTGCCATGCAGCGCTACCAGAAGGGCGAAGTGAAGGTGGACGGCGTGCGCGTGGTGCTGGAGCGCATGAG
>MEKM01000161.1:0-5594 GCA_001766965.1 Acidobacteria bacterium RIFCSPHIGHO2_01_FULL_67_28
GGATGGGGAAGCCATTTCGTCGTGCCCATCAATGTCGCCACCCTGCTGCTGATGCTGCTGCTCTTCCCGCTCTTTCACACCCTGCACCAGTACGTCGAGCAGGAGAAGGCCCTCACCAACCTGGACGCCGCGGGCATGACCGGGATTTATCTGCTGCTGCTCTATTTCCTCTTCACGTCCCCGGCTTGAATCCCCGGCCACAGATGCCGAAGAGGTTGGGAGCGAAGAATCTAAGCGGTGAGTGCGGGGTAGGTTGAGATCCTTCGGCCTGCGGCCTCAGGATGACAAAAGGACGCGGAGAACCCCTGCTCAGCCCAGCGGCCCCTGCCGCTGGGTATCCCACGGGCAGGGGCCCGTGGGCTAAGCTGACTGGGTAAGCACAGGTCGCGGGGAGCGGGCCGCGGGCTAGATCTTCAGGAGCAGGCCTTCTTTGGCGGCGACGACGTCGTCGAAGTGGTCGCGGGCGCGCTTGAGGATCTTGTCCACCGACTTGTCGTCGCGGTCGGGGTCGTGGTGGAAGAGGACAAGCCGCTTGGCCTTGACCTCGGTGGCGATGCGCACGCCTTCCTTCCAGTTGGAGTGGCCCCAGGCGCGGTAGCGTTTCATTTCTTCGGGGGTGTACTGGGCGTCGTAGATGAGGGTGTCGGCGCCGTCGGCCAGCCGCCGCACCGCCTCGTCGCCGGCCCGGTCGCCGGGCTCGTTGTCGGTGGCGTAGACCAGTACCTTGCCGTCGCACTCGATGCGATACCCCAGGCAGCCCTGGGGGTGGTTGAGGCGGGTGGAGCGCAGCACGAGCTCGTCGTAGGCGATGCGCTCCTGCTCGATCTTGAAGAAGTGCCGGTGCGCCCGCATGGTGCTCATGTCGACCGGGAAGTACGGGTCGGTCATCTGCTCTTCCAGGGCCTGCTGCACGCTGCCGTCGTAGAACTCGTAGGAGTGAAAGAGGAACTGGTTCTGCGGGTGGTAGAGCGGCGTGAAGAAGGGGATGCCCTGGATGTGGTCCCAGTGGTAGTGGGTCAGGAAGATGCGGGCCTTGATGGGCTTCTTGCCGAACTCTTTTTCCAGCGCGTGGCCGAGCGGGCGGATGCCGGTGCCGCAGTCGAGGATGAAGAGGTTGCCGCTCTTAGTGCGGAGCTCGAGACACGGCGTGTTGCCGCCGTAGCGGAGGTTGCTCGCCGTCGGCGTGGGGGTCGAGCCGCGCACGCCCCAGAAACGCAGCTGCATTCCGGGTCGCCTCTTTACCCCGAGGCCCTTGTCTTAAGGCCGAGGGGTTTGCCTACCCCGAGGCCCTTTCCAGGCCGAGGGGTTGCTTACCACGTTCACTCGCAGCGTAGTTGAACGCGCCGGCGACCTACCCTGCCCCCCGCCGCCATCCGCGTGCCGGCATCATCGCATAGGCGACCGTCCCCAGGCAAGTGCAAGCTTGCCGGTGGCCCAAGGCAACCCGGGCGGGGAGACGGCAATCTAATGGGGTATCACATAACCCCGACTTCCACGACGGGGGGAAGTGGCACCGACCCACAAAGGCGCTGCTTCCCCCTCTTTTTTTTTGGTGACGGCATAAAGCCGCCTTTACACAGCCGGCGGTGTAGCGGCGAGTTTACCTCGCCATATGGCGGCGTAAAGCCGCCGCTACATTCGGCCGCGCCGGAAAACCACCTTCAGGCCGCGGCGCCAGTCTTCGTTCAGCCCCACCCGCGTGACCCGCACCTCCGGTGCGAGATACCCGACCAGAGCCTCGGTCGTCGGATGGAACTGCAAAGCCGGGGCCACCAGCAGCAGCTCCGGCGGCGTCGGCTTCAAGGCCAGGCCGGGAAAGTAGCCGAAGCGGCCCAGCTCGCCCCGCTCCTGATGCCAGCGCACCCGCAGCCAGTAGTCGAGCCCCTGGAAGGGCAGGTTCAGGTCGGCCGAGGCCTTGAGCTCGATGACCACGAGCTGCCCCTCGCGAGTTGCGCCCAACAAGTCGGCCACGCCGCGCTCGCCGCCCGCCAGCGCCGGCACCTGGCGGTAGAGCCGCCCCGGGGCGAGCCGCGGGTCAATCGCCTGCGGCGCCTCGAGCGCCAGGCCCTCCAGCCACCGCTCGGCCTGCTGGCGGAAGTAGGGACTCTTGGCCGAACCCTCCGGCGCCCGCTCCCGCCGCAGGCGTTTCACCAAGGCTTCGAGCTGCTCGAAGTTGTCTCGCGTCAGCGCCTGCGGGCGCGCGCCCACACCGAAGCTCACCCGGCCGCCCGCCGAGCGGGCGAACTCCAGCCCGCGCCAGCGCAGCGAAAGCTCGCGACGCCCCGCGGGGACCACTTCTTCGATTTCGCCGGGGGCGAGCGCCCGCAGGCGCTCGACCGCGGAGCTTTCCGCGGCGCGGATGTCTTCCACCAAGCGCGCCGGCACGAGATGGGTGTCCAGGTTGCCGAGGTCGTGCTCATCGACGCGCGTGGAGACGAACTCTTCTTCGTCGGTGGAAAAAAGCTCGACGCGCAAGCGCTCGCGCGCCAGGCCGCCGAGGCGGGCGGCGGTCGTCTGCGTGCGCCCCGCGGGGAGGAAGAGCCGCAGGCCGGCCCAGTCGCGCTCGGGATGGCGCTCGCGGTTCCAGCCGAGCCAGATAAGGGCGTAGGCCAGCGCCGCATCGGCGGCGGCGGCGCTCTCGCCCGCGTTCATCCCCGCGACGCCCCACCAGCGCTTCCCTTCCCGCAGGCAGGCGCGGGTGTAGAGGGCGGAAAAGGAGCGCTTCAAATCCGCGGCGGTCGAGAGCCGTTCCAGGCGCGCCTCGGGGAATTCGCGCGCCAGCAACCGGCGCAGCCAGCCGCTGTAGGCGCGCCGGGCGGCGTCGCGGCCGCGTCCCGTTCCCGCGCGCCGGCGCACCGCGGCGAGTGTCAACTTCCCGGGCTTCGCCGCTCCGAAGCGCTCAACCCCGAGCACCAGCTTTTCCGGCCTCTCTTCGAGGATCCCCGCCACGCGCCGCACCCAGGTGCGCTCCGCCGACCAGAGATGGAGCAGGAGCTTGCCGCCCGCTTCCTCCAGGCGGAAGCTCGGCCCGGTGAGCTCGAAAAGGAACTCGCCGTCCTCGCTCACCTCGCGCGGGCCGGCGGCAAGAAAAGCTTCGATGCGTTCGCGCGGGTTGGCGGGTTCGTGCCGGCTCATGGCTGCGGGTGGAAGAGCGCGCGCCTATGATAGCCCCGGCCAAGCCGGGGGCAAATTGATTTGGCTCGGAGGCGTGTGCTAGGGTCGAAGCCGACGATGCCAGCCGAGCCCGAACCCGTTCACGGCGAGCCCGCGCCGCTGCACGCCGACAGCCCCGCCGGCGGCTGGCGGAGCCCGCTGCTCGTGGCTATCCTGCTCGGGCTGGGCGGGCTGGCGGCTTTCCTCTGGCTGGGGCGCCCGGGGGCGGAACCGGCCGCCCCACCGGTGCCCGACCGCCTGCCGCCGCTCTCTTCCGAAGCCGAAGCCTACTTGCCGCAGGTCGAGATCGGCCCGATGGAGCTAAGCCGCTGGCAGAATTTCCTCGGCCAGCAGGTCACCTACCTTGACCTCACGCTCGCGAACCGCGGGCCGCGCCGGGTGACGGCGGTCGAGCTGACCGTCGAGTTCCTCGATCCCTACCAGGCGGTGGTCCTGCGGGAGAGCGTGCGCCCAGTGGGCGGGCGCTCGCTGCCGGGAATCAGCCGCGGGCCGCTCGCGCCGGGAGAAAGCCGCCCGGTGCGGATCGGCTTCGAGCATCTTCCGGCGGACTGGGACAGGCGGCCGCCGCGCGTGCGCATCACCGGGCTGCTGCTCGAGTAGCGCTCGCGCGCGTCTTCTCTTCTGTCATCCTGAGCGAAGGATCTCAAACTGAGATTCTTCGTCCCGAATGACGGGGTGCAGAATGAACAGCATGTGAGGGAGAACCTAGCGGCCGACGGAGAGGCGCGCGATGAGCGGCTCGGGGAGCTTCGCCGCTTTCATCCGCTTCTGCGTGGCTTCGAGGTCGTAGGGGACGCGCCAGTATTCGACCAGCGGCTTCTCGTGGTCGTAGAAGGCGAAGCCGGCGCGCGGGTCGCCGTCGCGCGGCTGGCCGATGGAGCCGGGGTTGATGAGGTACTTGACGCCCGGGGTGACCGGGTACTCGGCAAAGCCCACGCCCGGCTCGATGCGCACCCGCAGCACTTCCAACCGGCCGGTGTCGCGCAGCGCGAACCCGCCCTGGAAGTGCGTGTGGCCGCAGAAGGTGAGCGGCACCTGGGCGAGCTGCAGGTTCTCGCCCGCCTCGCGCGGGGTGAAGACGTACTCGTCCTCGTCGCGGATGGAGCCGTGGACGATTTGGAACCCGGCCACGGGCAGCGGGCCGGCGTCGAGCTGGCGCAGGTAGGCGAGGTTGTCCGGCGGGAGCTGCTCGCGGGTCCAGGCGGCGGCCGTGCGGGCCACGGCGTTGAAGTCCTGGGCGTCGGAGATGCCGCAGCAGGCCTTGTCGTGGTTGCCGCGCACCACCGCCACCGGCTGGAGCCCCTGCACGCGCCGGATGACTTCGTTCGGGTCGGGTCCGTAGCCGACGATGTCACCCAGGCAGATGACCTGGTCGTACTTCCCCTGCGCCTGCTCCAGCACCGCCTCCAGCGCCGTCAGGTTCGAATGGATGTCGCTAAGAATCAGCGTGCGCATCAGTCTCCCGGGGGCCCGCCATTATAGCCGCAGGGTGGGATTCGGGAAGAGCACATTTTGACGCCGGGAGGTTGAGCGGCAGGCTAGAGGTCGGGCTGGCCGCGCCGCTGCATCTCGTCCAAGAGAAAAGTTACCGAGACGCTGCCGGTGCGCGTCGGGCAGACCAGCCGCACCTGGCCGCGGCGCGCCTCGGCCGGCGGCACGGCCTCCCGGGCGCGCTCGAACAGCAGCCGCAGCCCCACCGTCTGCTGCGTCTTCAGGTCGGTCACAAACTCCACCCGGTCGGGCCGGGCGCTGTACTCCTGGGAAGAAAAAATCAGCCGCGCCCCCTGCTGGAGCTCTTCCACCGTGAGGCCGTCGAAGGCGGTGAGCGGGAGGAAGCGCAACTCGCCCTTGCTGGTGTAGAGGGCGGCGAAGACGAACACCTGGTAGGCGGTCGGCGGCGTGCTCAAATACCTGGCGTCCGCGTCCGGGCTGACCGCCCCGTAGAGATTCCGCAGACGCACCGTCGCTTCGCGCACCGTCTGCGCCGAGTACCACTGCACGTAATGCTGGGCGCCGCCGCCGAGCTGCTGCGCCCCGGTCTCGACCAGCTTGGCCGGGCGCGTCCAGGGCGAGTTGGTCAGCACCTGGAGGGTTTGCTCCAACGTCCACTCGCCGTACGGCTGCGCGTCCCAGAAGCGCGCCGCCTCCTGCGCGGCCAGTGCGAGACTCGCCCACACAAGCGCAAATGCGGCCGCGGGCGCTGCTCTCCTCGAGCTTCGGGTCATCGAATCAGCATACAGTCGCCGTAGGAATAAAAGCGATAATTTTCTTCCACCGCGTGGCGGTAGGCGCGCAGGACGTTCTCGCGCCCGGCGAAAGCGCAGACGAGCAAGAGGAGCGAAGAGCGCGGCAGGTGGAAGTTGGTCAGCAGTTGGTCGACGACGCGGAACTCAAAGCCGGGGTAGATGTACGCCTCGGCC
>MEKM01000161.1:5693-7936 GCA_001766965.1 Acidobacteria bacterium RIFCSPHIGHO2_01_FULL_67_28
TTTCCGTGCGCACCGGCTGGAAGGTGCCGTAACCCACCTCGAGCGTGATCTCGACGATTCCGCAGCCGCGCCGGCGCAGAGCGTCGAGAATCTCCGGCGTAAAGTGCAGGCCGGCAGTGGGCGCCGCCACCGCCGCGCCCTGTCGCGCAAACACGGTCTGGTAGCGCTCGCGGTCGGCGGGCTCGTCGGCGCGGTGGATGTAGGGCGGCAAGGGCACGTGTCCCAGGCGCTCGACCGTTTCGCGGAAGTCGCCCGCGGCGCGGAAGCGCAGCGTGCGCCGGCCGTAGTCGCCCCGGCCGATGACTTCGGCCTCGAGCTCTCCTTCCCCGAACTGCAGCACTTCGCCCGTCCCCACCTTGCGGCCCGGACGCACCAGCGCCTCCCAGCAGTCCTCCTCGCCCGCGCGCCCGACTCGGGCCCGCCCGAGCAGAAGCACTTCGATGGGCGCCGAGAGGTGCTCGCGGCGGACGCGGCTCCGGCGTCCGACCGGCCGGGCATGCATCCCGCGCCGCCGGCCGAACAGCCGCGCCGGGAAAACCCGGGCGTTGTTCAGCACAATGACCTCATCGCCGCGCACAAGCGACGCTAACTCGCGGAAGCGGCGGTCCTGCCAGGCCCCGCTGCGGCGATCGACGAGGAGCAGGCGCGAGGCGTCGCGCTCGGCCAGCGGCCGCTGCGCGATGCGCTCGGGCGGCAGCGTGTAGTCGAACTCGGAGAGCTTCACGACATCCCCATTCTACAGGCTTGCGTCAGTCCCGCGGATTGTGCTACACCAACGGAACCTGTTTACTAAGCCGCCGCCACCCTGCGGGCGGAAGGACGAGACAAATGCCGGAACCGCAGGTTACCCTCACCCCCCACGGCACGGGCCGCCTGCTGGCCGGACACTTCTGGGTCTACCGCAGCGACATCCGCTCCGCCGAGAACGTCGAGCCCGGCGATACCGTCTGCCTCCGCGACGAGCGCGGGCGCTTCTTCGGCAAAGCCTGGTTCAGCTCCCACTCCCAGATCGCCCTGCGCCTCATCACCCGCGAAGACATCGCCATCGACGACGACTACTTCCGCCAGCGCATCGAGACCGCCATCCGCTTCCGCGAGCGTGTGGTCGAAAACTCCACCGCCTACCGGCTGCTCTACGCCGAGTCGGACGGCGTGCCCTCGCTCGTCGTCGACCGCTACGGCGAGACCCTGGTGATGCAGACCTTGAGCCAGGCCACCGAGCGGCGCAAGGCCGACCTCGTCCGCCTGCTCCAGGAGCGCTTCAGCCCCCAGGCCATCGTCGAGCGCAACGACCCCAAGGTGCGCTTGCTCGAAGGCCTGGAGCAGAGGGCCGGCGTGCTGGCCGGCAAGTGCGAGGGCGAAGTCCAGGCCGACGAGAACGGCCTGCGCTTCAGCTACGACGTGCTGCACGGCCAGAAGACCGGCGCCTTCCTCGACCAGCGCGAAAACCGCCTGGCGGCCTCCAACTACGCCATGGGCGAGGTGCTCGACTGCTTCTGCTACACGGGCGGCTTCGCCCTCACCGCCGCCCGCTTCGTGCGCTCGGTCGAGGGCATTGACATGTCCCCGCAGGCCGTCGCCGCCGCCCAGAGAAACGCCCAGCTCAACGGCATCTCCAATGCCACCTTCCGCGAAGCCAACGCCTTCGATGTCTTGAAGCAGTACGATGACGCCGGGCGCAAGTTCGACACCGTCATCCTCGACCCGCCCGCCTTCGCCAAGAACCGCGCCAGCCTGCCCGCCGCCCAGCGCGGCTACAAGGAAATCAACCTCCGCGCTTTGAAGCTCCTCAAGCCCGGCGGCATTCTCGTCACCTGCTCCTGCTCCCACCACATCCCCGAGAGCCTCCTGCTCGAAATCGTCGCCGAGGCGTCCCTGGACGCTCACCGTAACCTCGTGGTCGTCGAACGTCGGACCCAATCGCGCGACCACCCGATTCTCCTAACCCTGCCCGAGACTCATTACCTCAAGTGTTTACTCTTGTCGGTTAGGTAGTAAGCGCAACTAGTTGATAAATAAGGCTAGAATATGCTATTCCTAGAGTTGACAACGTTGGACTAATATTATATATTGCCTGTGTACTTAGTGTATGGCGTGCAGCTTCGCCCTGCCGCAGACGGTGGATGCCGAGAAGGTCGCGGCCGGGTACCGCAACGGCGTGCTGGGAGTGAAGCTGCCGAAGCGGCCCGAGGCCAAGGCCAAGGAGATCAAGGTTGCAGTCAAGGCCTAACGGCCTAACTCGA
>MEKM01000161.1:7967-11808 GCA_001766965.1 Acidobacteria bacterium RIFCSPHIGHO2_01_FULL_67_28
CAGGAGCGCGCCGCCGCGCGCAGCCACCAGGAAATCACCGGGCTGCATTTGCTCGCGGCGCTGCTCGACCAGAGCGACGGCGTCGTCCCTGCCCTGCTCGGCAAGCTCGGGGTGCGTCCCGCCCCGGTGGCGCTCGAGGTTGACCGCGCCCTGGCCGACCTGCCCAAGGTCCAAGGCATTGTGCAGACCTACCTCGGCCCCGGCCTCGAGGAAACCCTCCGTCGCGCTTTTCAGGAGGCCGACCAGTTCAAGGACGCCTACGTTTCGACCGAGCACTTGCTGCTGGCGCTCGCCGACCAGCCCGGCCAGCCTACCCAGAACATCCTCGCGGGCTACGGAGTGACGCGCGACGCGCTGCTGGAAGCCCTCCAGGCCGTCCGCGGCAGCCAGCGCATTACCGACCAGGATCCTGAATCCAAATACCAGGCGCTCGAGCGCTACGCCCGCGACCTCACCGAGCTCGCCCGCCGCGGCAAGCTCGACCCCGTCATCGGCCGCGACGACGAGATCCGCCGCGTCGTCCAGGTGCTTTCCCGCCGCACCAAGAACAACCCCGTGCTCATCGGCGAGCCCGGCGTGGGCAAGACCGCCATCGTCGAGGGGCTGGCCGGGCGCATCGTCGCCGGCGACGTCCCCGAGATCCTCAAGCCCAAGCGCATCGTCCAGCTCGACCTGGCCGCGCTGGTGGCCGGGGCCAAGTACCGCGGCGAGTTCGAAGACCGGCTCAAGGCCGTGCTCAAGGAAATCGGTGAAGCGGACGGACAAATCATTCTTTTCATTGACGAGCTGCACACGCTGGTGGGCGCCGGGGCCGCCGAGGGCGCCATTGACGCCTCCAACATGCTGAAGCCGGCGCTGGCCCGCGGCGAGCTGCGCTGCATCGGGGCCACCACGCTCAACGAATACAAGAAGCACGTCGAGCGCGACCCGGCGCTGGAGCGGCGCTTCCAGCAGGTCTACATCGGCGAGCCCACCATCGAAGACACCATCAGCATCCTGCGCGGGCTCAAGGAGCGCTACGAAGTACACCACGGGGTGCGCATCAAGGACACGGCGCTCGTCGCCGCTGCCACCTTGAGCCACCGCTACATCTCCGACCGCTTCCTCCCCGACAAAGCCATCGACCTCGTCGACGAAGCCGCCGCTTCGCTCCGCATCCAGATTGATTCCCTGCCCACGGAGATTGAGGACGTCGAGCGGCGCATCCTCCAGGCTGAAATCGAGCGCCAGGCGCTCAAGAAGGAAGACGACCTGCACTCGCGCCAGCGCCTGAAGGAGCTTGAAAAAGAGCTCGCCCGGCTGCGCGAGCAGTCGGCCACCCTCAAAGCCCGCTGGCAGGCGGAGAAAGAGGCCATCAGCCGGCAGCGCGCGCTGAAGGAAAAGATCGAGCAGCTCAAGCTCGAAGAGCAGAAGGCCGAGCGCGCCAGCGACCTCAACCGCGTCGCCGAAATCCGCTACGGGGCTCTGGTGGAAACCCAGAAGCAGCTTCAGGCCGCGCAGGCGAAGCTCGAAGCGAGGAACGGCGCGGCGCGGATGCTCAAGGAGGAAGTGGACGAAGAAGACATCGCCCGCCTCGTCGCCAAGTGGACCGGCATCCCGGTGGGCCGGCTGCTCGAAGGCGAAGTCGAAAAGCTCGTCCACATGGAAGAGCGCCTGCGGCGGCGCGTGGTGGGGCAGGACGAAGCCCTCGGGCGCGTCGCCGACGCCGTGCGCCGCTCCCGCGCCGGACTCTCCGACCCACAGCGCCCCGTGGGCTCGTTCATCTTCCTCGGGCCCACCGGCGTCGGCAAGACCGAGCTGGCGCGCGCGCTGGCCGAATTCCTCTTCGACGACGAGCGCGCCCTGGTCCGGCTTGACATGTCGGAGTACATGGAGAAACACACGGTGGCGCGGCTGCTGGGCGCCCCGCCGGGCTACATCGGTTACGAAGAGGGCGGGCAGCTCACCGAGCACGTGCGCCGGCGGCCTTACTCGGTCATCCTCTTCGACGAGATCGAAAAGGCGCACCCGGACGTCTTCAACGTCCTGCTGCAAATCCTCGACGACGGCCGGCTGACCGACGGCAAGGGCCGCACGGTTGACTTCCGCAACACCGTGCTCATCATGACCTCGAACCTCGCCGGCCATTCCGCCATCAGCCTGGCGCCCAAGGAGGCGGAAGACCAGAAGAAGCGCGTGCTCGAGGCGCTGCGGGAGTTCTTCAAGCCGGAGTTCCTGAACCGCATTGACGACGTGGTGGTCTTCAACCCGCTCGGCCGCGACCAGCTCGACCGCATCATTGACCTGCAGCTCGGCCACCTGCGCGCCCTGCTCGCCGAGCGCAAGATCGCGCTCGAGCTCACGCCAGCCGCCCGTGAGCTGCTCTTCCGCGAAGGCTACGAGCCCGCTTACGGCGCCCGGCCTCTGAAGCGCGCGATTCAGCGCCTGCTCCAGGACCCGCTGGCGAAGAGAATCCTCGAGGGCGAAATCCTTCCCGGCGACACCGTCACCGTGGACGCCGCCGGCGGCGCGCTGCGCTTCGAGCGCCAGCCCGCCCCGGTGGCCGCCGACTAAGCCCCTCGCGCGCGGGCGGTGCTAGAATGCAGCCCGCGATGCACCCATCCATCCGAGCCGCCCTCCTTTCGCTTCTCGCCGCCGGCATCGCTCTCGCGCAAACCGGCGACCTGCGGCAGGCGGCGAAGTCGGGGCCAGTGGTCCGGCAGGTGATGACGGCGGGCGACGAGTTCAAGGACGGCGCCGCGCTCATCATCCCCTGCGAGCTGGTGGTCGTCGGTCAGATTGTGGACGAGCAGCCGCGCCTCGCCGCCGACGGCGCAGTCGTGCTCACGGACTACTCCATCGAGGTGGGCGAGGTCTGGATCGACCCGAAGGGGCGCGTCGCGCCCGGCGAGCAGATTGTCATCAGCCATCCTGGCGGGCAGATGCGGGTCGAGGGCGTGCCGGTGCGCGTCGAGACTCCCGACTTCGAGCCGCTCGAGTGGCTCATGCCCTACATCTTCTTCCTCGACCCTGCGTCCGATGGCTACCGCTTCCGCGGCGGCGCCCAGGGCGTGTGGGCCGTGCGCGAGGGGCGCGCCTACTCGCACCTGACCCGCAAGTTCGACTACACCGTGCGGCGGCTCTACAACGGCAACGACCTGGGGCTGTTCTCCCGCCGCGTGCGCAACACCGGCCAGTCGAACCCGCCGCCCGCGAGCGGCGCGGGCGCCAAGCCTCCAGGTGAGCGCCGGCGCGAGGTCATCCGGCCGGAGTATCCGAAGATTCCCGGCCTCGGCGAGCGGCGCATGGCCGCGGACGCCGTCGTGCGCGGGCGCGTGGTGGACGCCGCCGTGCACGTCAGCGGCGATGGCAAGACCGCCTGGACCGACTACACCATTGAAGTCCTCGAGGTCTACAAGCACCCGAACCCGGCGCCGGCGGCCGGCGCGACGCTCACGGCGCGCGCCGAAGGCGGGAACTGGGCCGAAGGCGACAGCGTGGTCAGCATCGCGAACGAGCTCTTCCCGCCCCTGCCCTGGGCGCGCGAGCACATCTTCTTCCTGCGGCGCCCGAAGTCGGACGAGCCCTACCAATTTCTCGACGGGGCGATGAGCGTCTTCCGGCTGGATGATGAAGGCAGGATGCGCTGCCACGCCCCGCGCGGGGAGTGGGACTTTCTCTGCACCAGCCGCGACGGCTCGAAATGGAAGGACCTGCTGCGCGACCTCAGCCGGGGACGCTAGCCTCTACTGCGCGCGGGCTTCCACCAGCTCGAACAGGCCGATCTTGACGCGCTCGAACTCGCGGCTCAAGCCCACGGCGCGCACGCGGCCCTGGCGCTCGAACTTGTAGAGGACGTCCG
>MEKM01000162.1 GCA_001766965.1 Acidobacteria bacterium RIFCSPHIGHO2_01_FULL_67_28
CGAAGCGAAGAATCTCAAACGTGGAAGTCGAGCGAGAGGGGAAGTCGTCTCCCTAGTCGAGCAGGCTGGCGAGGGTGTGCTCGTCCTCGACTTCGTCCTCGAGCGCCTCGCGCACGATGTGCATGGTGACGGCGTCGTCCATGTGCACCTTCTCGAGCAGGTCGTGATAGAACTCGATGGCGTCGCGCTCGCCCTGGATGCTGTCCTTGAGCATACGCTTCCAGTCGGTGGCGTCCTTGGGCGGGAGCAGGTACTTGCCGAAGGCGAGCTTCTCGGCCTCGCTCACCTTCTCGAAGGGCCGCCCGCCGAGCTGCACGATGCGGTCGAGGAAAGTGGCCACGTGGCCCCACTCGCCGGTCGCCATCTCGGCGAACTTCTCCGCCACCTCCCGGCCGTGCATGCCGGTGGCGACCTTCGAGAGGAATAGGTAGCGGTAGGCGGCCAGCAGCTCCGTCGCCGCCGCCCGGTTCAACTCCTTGATGATCTCGGCCCGGTTCTTGACGATCTCCTGTCCCTTCAGCATCAGCGTTTCCTCCTTGTGGGCTCCCCCGGCCAGCAATTTAAAGTTATTCTAATCTAGCCTGTTTGTCAAGTGGCTTGGCGGAAGCGCAGACAGGAGTGTCTGCGCCACCCCAGGGAAGTATGAAGGGCTGGTTCCTGGTGGGGCAGACACTCTTGTCTGCCTGGGGCGAAGTCGAAGGGTCTGCCCGCCCGCAAGGGCGTCGCAAGACGTCTGTTCGATTTGACCACTGTCCTCTATCACCCCGCAGTCGAAGGCTTGGCCCTGCTCGTTGATGGCGCGGAAGCGGAGCTCGGCGGGCGTCGCTTCCCAGAGCATGAATACGTGCTGGCGGTCTTCGACCGCGGCGACGAGCCCGCTCGGGCCGGCGTCCCCCCGCCGCAGCTTCCCGCTCGAGCCGCAGACGAAATAGAAAATGCCCTTCTGCGGATGGAAGCGCTGGTAGATGTGGTCGTGCCCCGCCAGCACCACCTGCACCCTCCGCATCGCCGGTAGCGGCGACGAAGCCCCGTCGTCGGGCTTCGTCGTCGGCTTTTCCTGACGAAGCAGCAGCGGTTCAATCTTTTCGCGCAACTTCTCGTCGCCGCCGTGGCGCTTCCCGGTCGAATACAGCGGATGATGCCCGTAGACGATGCGCCAGCGCGCCTGGCTTTCCGCCAGGGCCTTGTCGAGCCAGGCCAGTTGTTCCGGGTCTTTCTTGTCTTTCTCCAGCCGCACGGTGTTGATGACGAAGAACTCGATGAGCGGCGCGCCGTCCGGCTGCGTCCCCGCCGTAAAGCTGTAGTAGCCCTCGGGGCCCTCGATGTGGAAGCGGTCGCGGGCCTCGATGAGGTGCCGCCCGCCGTCGGCGCGGGTGTCGTGGTTGCCGAGCGCCGCGCGGAAGACGACCCCGCGACGCAGGAGCTCGGCGTAGGGCCGGTCGAACTTCTCTTCGAAATCCTTCCTGTTGCCCCCGCCCCAGAAGGCCCCGTAAACGTTGTCGCCCAGCATGAGCACCAGCTCATAGGGCAGCCGGTCGTGCCAGGCCACCATCTGCTCGGCGATGCGGTACTGGTGCGCGTCGCCCGTGCCGCTGTCGCCGATGACGGCGAAGCGGATGACGGCTGGCTCGGGCGCCAACAGGCCCGCGGGGAGGCAGAGGAAGCAGAGGAAGCAGAGGAGGCAAAGGAGGCGACGGCGCCGCGAGAGAATCACAGCGGAATCCTAGCGCGGACCGGGCCGCGGGTTCAACGCCTTGTCGAAATCCGCGGACGTGGATAGGATAGGAGATTCGCCCGGGGAGAAACGATGCGAATCGCCTTCCGGTTGCTGCTGCTGCTGACCCTGGCCGCGGGCCTCTTCCGCGCCGCGGAGCCGCCCGCGCTCTTGCTTCCCGAGGAGAAGCACCTCACCAACGCCCGCCAGTTGACCTTCACCGGCGAGAACGCCGAAGCCTACTTTTCCGCCGACGACCGCTTCTTGAGCTTCCAGAGCCACGAAGGCCGCGGCGCCTGCGACCAGATTTACGTCATGGCCGCCGACGGCAGCGGCCGGCGCCTGGTGAGTACGGGGAAGGGCAAGACCACCTGCGCCTACTTTTTCCCGAACGGCAAGCGGCTGCTCTACTCCTCCTCGCATCTTGCCAGCCCCGACTGCCCGACGCCGCCCGACTACTCCCGCGGCTACGTCTGGCCGATTCTCGCCGGCTACGACATTTTCACCGCGCGGCCCGACGGCAGCGACTTGCGCCGCTTGACCCACAGCCCCGGCTACGACGCCGAAGCCACCCTCTCCCGCGACGGCAAGAAAATTGTCTTCACCTCGACGCGCGACGCCGACCTCGACCTCTACGTGATGGACTCGGACGGCAAGAACGTCCGCCGGCTCACCCGCGAGCTCGGCTACGACGGCGGGGCCTTTTTCTCGCCCGACGGGAAGAAGATCGTCTACCGCGCCCACCACCCCACCGACCCGGCCGAAGTGGCCGACTACCAGGCGCTGCTCGCCGACGGGCTGCTGCGGCCCTCCCGGCTCGAAATCTGGGTGATGGACGCCGACGGGGCGAACAAGCGCCAGGTCACCGCGAACGGCGCCGCCAACTTCGCTCCCTACTGGCACCCCGACGGCCGCCGCATCATCTTCGGCTCAAACATGCTCGACCCCGAGGGCCGCAACTTCGACCTCTACCTCATCCACCAAGACGGCACCGGCCTCGAGCGCATTACTTACCACCCCGACTTCGACGGCTTCCCCATGTTCAGCCACGACGGCCGCCGGCTCGTCTGGGCCTCCAACCGCAACCAGCGCCAGCGCGGCGACACCAACATCTTCCTCGCCGACTGGGTGGAGTGAGTTGGTCGCTACACCCGTGCAACCCGGCAGGTACAAGAAGGAGTCTAACCGGCCAGTCCGGCGGGAGCCCTTGACCCCGGCCGCCCGGCGGAGTAGCTTCCGCCAAGAGGGCTGAAGGATGCGTCAACCCATCTCGAGTCGCCGCCTGCTTCTTTTCCCCATGTTCTTGTTGGCCGGACTGCTCGCCGCGCAGGAGCCGGAGCTGAAGCCGGCCCCGGCGGCGAAGTCAGCGGAGACCCCGCTGGCCAAAGTGGTCGTCCCCGGGGGGACGCACCTGCCGCTCGTCTTGCAGAACACCATCAGCACCAAGACCGCCGAGCCCGGCGACCCGCTCTACTTTGAAACCACCTATCCCGTCGTCGTGAACAACCGCATCCTGATCCCGGTGGGGAGCTTCGTGCGGGGGACGCTGACCGAGGTCAAGCGGCCGGGGCGCATCCGGGGCCGGGGCGAGCTGCACGTGCGCTTTGACGAGCTCACCTTGCCGAACGGCTACACCGTTAACCTCACCGCCAGCCTGGCCACCACCGGGGCGCGCGAAGGCGAAGAGGTCGACCGCGAAGAAGGCAGCGTCAAGAGCGATTCCACCAAAGGCCAGGACATCGGCACCGTGGCCACCACCGGAGGCGCGGGCGCCGGCATCGGCGCCATCGCCGGGGGCGCCAAGGGCGCGGGCATCGGCGCCGGCGTGGGCGCCGCGGCGGGCCTGGCGGCCGTCCTGCTCACCCGCGGGCGCGAGCTCGAGTTGCCGCGCGGCACCACGGTGGACATCGTCTTCGAACGGCCGCTCGAGCTCGACCCGGCGCTGGCGCAGTTCGATTGGACCGGCCAGAGCACCGCCCTGCCGGCGCCGGCCCCGCGCGACCAGTCGAGCTCCTTCCCCCGCATCCCCCGCTAGCGCGCGTAGGGCTGCAGGCTGATTTCAAAAAAAAGCAGGGCTTCCTCGCCCGGCAGCACCACCACCTCGGGGATGTAGACCCCGGCCGCGGCCGGCTCGAGCGCGGCCCCGCCCAGGTCGAAATACAAGTAGCCGCGCGCCTGCCCGCCCGGGCCCACCACCGCGGCGCGCAGTTGCCGGACCCGCAGCGCCGCCTCGACTTCTTCGCGCTTGGTGCGGTTCTTATCCTCGGCCGGCCGCGGGATGTGCCCGCCCTTGGCCTTCTTGCTCGACGGGGGCGGGTACATGGCCCAGGCGGCTCTGGTCGGGTCAATCTGCTCGAACTTGTCGGCGCCGGTGACGACCACGATGCGCCCGAGGCCTACGCGCACCGCCTCGGCGCGTTCATTGAGGATGAGGATTTCGACGGGCAGGATGCCGGCTCGCCCGAGCGCGGCGTTCTTCCCGAAGACTTTCTCCGCCTCGAGCGGGTCGAGCAGGGGCCGGGCGGCGATGGTCACCTGCTCGTGGGAGTCGCGGGCGAGGAAGCGCTCGGGCTCAACCGGCGGCGGCGCCTGCGCCGCCGGCGCTCCACCCAGCGCCGCGCACACGATCAGGGAGGCGAAGGCGAAGAAAACGGTGGTGGACGCGGGGGGATTCGAACCCCCGACCCCCTGGTTGCAAACCAGATGCTCTCCCAACTGAGCTACGCGCCCCACGTTGTGGTGGGCGTAGGTGGATTCGAACCACCGACCTCACCCTTATCAGGGGTGCGCTCTAACCAACTGAGCTATACGCCCACCGGCAAGCCAGATTATACCGCGAGCGATGCGGGGCTTCCACTGCGCTACGCTGGCGCCTAGCTTCCCAGGCCCACCAGGACGATGCCGAGGGCGATGCAGGCAAGGCCGACGAGCTTGGCCCGCCCGATCGGCTCGCCCAGACGCTGCCGCGCCAGCAGCGCCACCCAGACGTACTCGACCGCGCTCAAGGGGACGAGCACCGATAGCTGCGCCCCGGTCAGCGCCAGGAGGAACAGCCCCGAGGCCGCCCCGTAGAGCGCGACCGCGGCCACGACTTTTCCGCTCACGCGAAAGCCGCGCAGGGCGAGGCGCGTCTCGGCGGCACCGCGCTTGAGCAAGAACGCCGCCAGCGCGGCCGAGACCGTAGCCGCCAGCGTCGCCGCCACCGCCCAAACTTCCGTCGGCATCGTCAGCGCTCCTCGGACGTGCGCGCGCGGGCGACGATCGCGACGCCCAGGGCTGCCAGCGCCGCGCCTGCTAGTTTCAGCGGAGTGAGCGACTCGGTCGAGAACAGGAACGGGGTCGCCGCCACCACCCAGACGTAGCGCGCCGCCAGCACCGGGTAGAGGGTCGAAAGCTCGCCGCGCCGCAGCGCCAGAAGAAACGCCAGAAAGCCGAGCCCGAGCAGCGCATGCGCGGCGAGAAGCCAGCCGAGCGTGCTCGCGTCGGTCCAACCGGCGGCGCGCCCGCGGTCGGCGGCGGCCTTGATGACGAGTTGGGCGGCGCCGGTGAGCAGGCTGCAAGCGAGCGCGAGCAGCAGGGCCGTGCGCCCGAGGCGCATCCGCCTGGGGCGGACGCCCGGAGTCCTGGTCTCGCGCGGCATCGCCCGGCGGGCTAGTCCTGGCCCGGCGGGGCCGGCTCGGCCGGCGTCTCGGGGAAGACTACGTTCTCCTGGTAGCGCTCGGCGAGCCGCGGCCGCTCTTCTTTGTCCCAGCCGCGCTTGCCGATCT
>MEKM01000163.1:0-1952 GCA_001766965.1 Acidobacteria bacterium RIFCSPHIGHO2_01_FULL_67_28
ATAGCCAAGGTTTCCGAACTCTATGGAACGCTGCGGACGGAGTAGAAAAAGCGAAGCCCAGGCGAAATGTTGCTTGACTTTTCCTTCGCCCCGTGCTAGTGTAGCGCATACGAACTGACCCGCAGAATCAACTCGCCAGAAACGCGCCGAACTGTCCCAAAGACCAAAACCAATAGGGAGGCTGAATGAGTAGGTCCTATATCGCGGGTGTGCTGGGGGTAGGAGCGCTGGCGCTCGCGCTGCTGCTGTTCGAGGCGTCGGCCCCGACGATTGCCCAGGTCCAGGACGTCGTCAACCCCGAGCCCTCGCTCGAAGCCAGCCAGGTGCTAGTCGGGAAGGCGAGCTGGTACGGCCCCGGGTTTGACGGGCGGCCGACGGCCAGCGGCGTCCCCTACAACCGCCGGGCTTTGACCGCGGCGCACCGGACTCTGCGGGCCGGAACGGTGGTGCGGGTCACGAACCTCCGCAACGGCCGCTCGGCCGTGCTGCTCATCAATGACTGGGGCCCGGTGCCGGAAGACATTCAAATCGACGTCTCGGAGGCCGCGGCGGAAATCCTCGGCTTCCGCCGGCAGGGCCTGGCCCCGGTGCGGATCGAAGTCTATCGCGCCGCCAACGCTTCCCTGTAAAATAGCGCGGGCGACATCTCGCCCGGGAGAGTGATTGTGCGGGCCTCGGCGCCGGCCGCGCGTCCTGGGAGCTGGGAAGCGGCGCGCAGCCGCCTCATCGTCGCGCTCGACGTCCCCACCCGCGCGCAGGCCTTGACCCTGGTCGAGCGCCTGCACGGCCGCCCGGGGTTCTTCAAGGTGGGGAGCCGCCTCTTCACCGCCGCCGGGCCGAGCATCGTGCGCGCCCTGGTCGAGCTGGGCGAGCGCGTCTTCCTCGACCTCAAGTACCACGACATCCCCCACATCGTCGCCGAGGCTTGCATCGAAGCGGCGAACCTGGGCGTCAGCCTCATCACCGTCCACACCGCCGGCGGCCCGCGCATGCTGCGCGCTGCCCGCGAGGCGCTGGAGAAGCACAGCCGGGGCGGGCGCCGCCCGCGCCTGCTGGGCGTTACCTTGCTCACCAGCCTCGACGCCCGCGAGATGAAGAACATCGGGTTTCCGGGGAGCGTCGCCGAGAACGTGGTGCGGCTGGCCCGGCTCGCCGGCCGCAGCGGCTGCGACGGCGTTGTCGCCGCCCCTACCGATGTGGCCGCGCTGCGGCGCGCCTGCGGCCCCGACTTCCTCATCGTCACCCCCGGCATCCGCCGCGCCGGCCGGCGGAAAGCCGCCGACCAGAAGCGTGTGGCCACGGTCGCCCAGGCGGTCTATGCCGGGGCGGACTACCTCGTGGTCGGCCGCGCCATCATCGACTCGCGCGCGCCCACGCGCGCCTTCGACGCTCTCGCGGAAGAGCTCGCCGCCGCCCTCGAGTAGGTGGGAACTAACAGGTAACTTCTCATGATTACGCTCGGTATCGATCTTGCAGGACAGCCAAAAGGAACAGCAGCCTGCCTCATTGACTGGGGAAACGAGCGGGCGCAGATTCAGGAACTCATAGTGGGTGTCGATGACATGCGGTTGGTCGCCTTCTTCGAGAAAGCTGATCGGGTCGGCATCGACGCTCCTTTCGGCTGGCCCGAAACCTTTGTAACTGCCGTTCGTGCGCACCACGAGTTGCAGCCTTGGCCTGATACTACGAAAGAGGATTTGCGCTATCGGCGGACCGATCTTCTTGCCAAGAAGAAAGGTTCAAGGGTCTTCAGCGTTTCGTCGGACAAAATTGCCGTTCTCTCATTCCGGCTAGCTAGTCTCTTCACTCGGCTGCGCCAGGATGGCATCGCCATCGATCGGACGGGGCAAGGAAGGTTCATCGAGGTGTACCCCGCTGCCGCGCTACGCGCATGGGGTTTTGAATCGGAAGGCTACAAAGGGAAGAAGGGGCGCGAGATGCGGCGCAAGATT
>MEKM01000163.1:1968-3593 GCA_001766965.1 Acidobacteria bacterium RIFCSPHIGHO2_01_FULL_67_28
AACGGACTGGGAGCTGGTTTCGCCTGGAAGATCCTTTCCGAAAGCGATGTCTAGATAGCGACGACGCCTTCGACGCAATGATTGCCTCCTTTGTGACCCGTGCAGCAACACTTGGGTTGTGTGAGCTGATTCCTGAAGGGTTACTTGACGCTGCTCAACGGGAAGGTTGGATTGCGCTTCCGAGGCCCGAGACCTTGGATAGCCTCGCGTGACATAAGAGAGGTCGTGGCCGAGGAACTTGCCGCCGTGCTCGCCTGGCTCCTCTGCGTTAAGATTGAGTTCTGGTCGCTAGCCACTGGTCGCTCTCATGAAGCACGTCATCGTCGGCACCGCCGGGCACATTGACCACGGCAAGTCGGCGCTCGTCCAGGCGCTCACCGGCACCGACCCCGACCGCTGGGAAGAAGAGAAGCGCCGCGGCATCACCCTTGACCTCGGCTTCGCCCACTTGGAGCTCGACGATATCCGCCTCGGCTTCGTGGACGTTCCCGGCCACGAGCGCTTCGTCAGGAACATGCTGGCCGGCGTGGGCGGGATTGATCTGGTGCTGCTCGTCATCGCCGCCGACGAGTCCATCAAGCCGCAGACGCGCGAGCACTTCGACATCTGCCGCCTGCTCGGCATTCCCCGCGGCTTGACCGTGCTGACCAAGGCCGATCTGGTCGCGCCGGACGTGCTCGAGCTGGCGCGCCTGGAAGCGGAGGAGTTCCTGAAAGGGTCTTTCCTCGAGGGCGCGCCCGTCGTGGCGGTGAGCAGCAAGACCGGCCGGGGCCTCGACCGCTTGCGCGAGGAGCTGCGGCGCGCCGCCGCCGCCGTCCCGGCCAAGGACGCTTCGCATTATTTCCGCCTGCCCCTTGACCGTGCCTTTGTGATGAAAGGCTTCGGCACCGTCGTCACCGGCACGCTTGTTTCCGGCAGCGTCGGCCGGGACGAAGAAGTCGAGCTTTTTCCGGGCGGCCGCCGGTTGCGCGTGCGCGGCCTCCAGGTGCACAACCAGCCGGCCGAGCGCGCTACGGCCGGCCAGCGCACGGCGCTGAACCTCGCCGGGATCGAAACGGGCGAGCTCGAGCGCGGGATGGTGCTCGCCGCCCCTGGGCTTTTCGCGGCCACCGAGCGCGTGGACGTCGAGCTGGCGCTCCTGCCTTCAGCCCGCGCGCTCAAGGACGGCGCCCGCGTCCACTTTCACCAGGGCACGGCGGAGGTGATTGCCGAGGTGCGCCTGCTCGACCGCGCCGAGCTCGCGCCGGGCCAGCAGGCCTACGCGCAGTTGCGCCTGGCGCGCCCGGCGCTGCTCCTGCCGGGAGACCGCTTCATTCTCCGGCAGTTTTCGCCCGTCATCACCATCGGCGGCGGGCGCGTCCTCGACCCGCAACCTCCCAGGCACAAGCGCAGCGACCCGGCGGCGCTCGCTTGTCTCGCGACGCTGGCGTCGGGCGACCGCGAGAAGATTCTCTCCGCTCTCCTCGAGCGCGCCCCGCGGGGAGCGCTGGAGGAGAGTGAGCTGATCGCCCGTACCGGCTGGCGGACGGCGGAACTGCGTGCGGCCGCCGAGGCGCTCGCCGCTGCGGGTCAGTTGCGGCGGTTGCGCGAGTCGCCGCTCCTGGTCGCCAGCGCCGCGCGCCTCG
>MEKM01000163.1:3612-5562 GCA_001766965.1 Acidobacteria bacterium RIFCSPHIGHO2_01_FULL_67_28
GCTCGCGCGGCTCGACGCGTTTCACCGCAAGGAGCCGCTGCTCGAAGGCATGCAGAAGGAAGAATTGCGGGAACAGGTTTTCGGCCGCGCCCCGGAGGCGCTTTTCGAAGCGGTGCTGGGAGAGCTCGAGAAAGCCGGGCAGGTGGCGGTGGCGGGCGAGACGCTCAAGCGCGCCGGGCGCGCCGTCCGCTTGAGCCGGGAAGAGGCCGAGGCCAAGGCGCTCATCGAGCGCGCCTTCGCCGACGCCGGTCTGACCGTGCCGTCCGTGAAAGAAGTGCTGGCCCGGGTGGCGGTGGAGCCGAAGCGGGCGCAAAAGATTTTGCTGATGCTGCTGCGCGAGAAGGCGCTCGTGAAGGTGACCGGAGACTTGCTCTTCCACCGCACGGCGCTCGAGGGCCTGGCGGAGCGGCTGCGAGGCTACAAGAGGGACAAAGGCGAGCGGCTTTCCGTGGCGGCCTTCAAAGACCTGACCGGGGTGACCCGCAAGTACGCTATCCCCTTGCTGGAATACCTCGACCGCCAGCGGCTGACCCGCCGGGTAGGCGACCCTTCGACTCCGCTCAGGGCAGGCGACCGGCAAATCCTGGTCTAGCCGTAACCGGGCAGACAAGAATGTCTGCCCCACTGGGAAGGTTTCTTTTTTTGGCCTTGGTGGCGCAGACACTCCTGTCTGCGCGTCCGAGATCGTTTATTTGATTGACTCTTTCTGGGGGACGCCTCTAAAATGGCCTCGAGGAGAAACTACCGTGCCCCGAATCGGCTTCTGGGAAATCCTGATCATCGCCTTCATCATCCTCTTGCTCTTCGGCGCCAACCGCATTCCCGACATGATGCGCGGCCTGGCCCGCGGCCTGCGCGGGTTCAAGGATGAGCTGAAGGGCGAGGAGAAGGCGGAGACCCCGGGCGAGAAGCCCAAAAGCACTTAGTCCCGGTTCCAGTCCCGCAGGAGCCGGTCCACCAGCGCCACCGGCAAGCCCACCACGTTGAAGTAGCAGCCCTCGACCCGGGTGACGAAGCGCGCGGCGCGTCCCTGCGCGGCGTAGGCGCCCGCCTTGTCGAGCGGCTCGCCCGTGGCCACGTAGGCGGTGATCTCTTCTTCGGTCAGCGGACGGAAGAAGACGCGGGTCACTTCGTGGCCGACGGCGCGCCGCGCGGCGCCCGGCGCGGCCAGCGCCACGCCGGTGATGACGCGGTGGGCTATCCCCGAGAGCTTGCGCAGCATGGCCCGGGCGTCGTCGGCCGACACGGGCTTCCCCAGCACTTCGCCGTCCGCCACCACCACCGTGTCGGCGCCCAGGACGACCACGTCGTCTTTCGCGGTGAAACGCTGGGCGATCTGGGCGGCTTTGGCGAGCGCCAGGCGCTCGGCGAAGGCGGCGGGGTCTTCGCCGCCCGGATAGGTTTCATCCACCTCCGGCGCGACGACTTCGAAGGTAAAGCCGGCCTGGCGGAGCAGTTCGCGTCGCCGCGGCGAGGCCGAAGCCAGGATGAGTCGCTTCATCAGAGCTGCATTATACGTGTGCTAGAATGCGGCCTCCCTGAAACGTTCATGAAGATCACTCGCAAAGACGTCGAGTACGTGGCGGCGCTGGCGCACCTCGAGCTGACGCCGGAGGAAACCGAGCGCATGCGCGAACAGCTCGACTCCATCCTGACCTACATCGACAAGCTGAACGAGCTCGACACCGCCGAGGTTGCGCCCATGGCGCAGGTGCTGGCCGAGGCGCATCCCGAGGCGGCCTGGCGGGACGACGCGGCGCGCCCCGGGCTCGCCCGCGCCGACGCCCTGGCCGCGGCCCCGGATGCCCAAGAGCCGTTTGTCAAAGTCCCGAAGGTGATTGAGCGCTGATGGACTTGACTTCACTCACCATCGCGCAGCTGCACGAGCGGCTGCGCGCGGGGGCTGGTACCGCGCGGCAAGTGACCGAAGCGCATTTCGAGCGCATCCGC
>MEKM01000164.1:0-6699 GCA_001766965.1 Acidobacteria bacterium RIFCSPHIGHO2_01_FULL_67_28
CCGGCGGACTCGACGAGGGCCAGAAGATCGTCACCGGCAGCTACCGCGTGCTGCGCGAGCTGCGCCATCTGGCCAAGGTGCGCGAGGAGAAGCCCGGCGAAGGCGCGCCGGGCGCGCCGCGCTAACCGCCCACGGAGCCGCTGATGGCCCTGCTCATCAAGACCGAAAACCTCTGGAAAACCTACGACATGGGGGAGGCGGTGGCGGTGCAGGCCCTGCGCGGGGTGAACCTGGAAATCCCCCGCAACGAGTACGCCGCCATCATGGGGCCCTCGGGCTCGGGCAAGTCCACCCTGATGAACCTCATCGGCTGCCTCGACACCCCCACCGACGGCCGCTACTGGCTGAACGAGCAACTGGTGAGCGAGATGGACGACGACCAGCTGGCCTTCATCCGCAACAAGGAGATCGGCTTCGTCTTCCAGACCTTTAACCTCTTGCCGCGGGCGACCGCGCTGCACAACGTCGAGCTGCCGCTCATCTACAACGGCACGCCGGCGGCGGAGCGCCGCGAGCGCGCCGCCGAGGCTCTGGCGGCGGTCGATATGGCCGACCGCGTGAACCACCGGCCGAACGAGCTGTCGGGCGGAGAGCGCCAGCGGGTGGCCATCGCCCGGGCCCTGGTCAACCGCCCCTCGCTCCTGCTGGCCGACGAGCCCACCGGCAACCTGGACTCGCAGACTTCGGCGGAAATCATGAACTTCTTGGAGCGGCTGCACAACCAGGGCAACACCATCCTGCTCGTCACCCACGAGCACGACATCGCCGCCCACGCCCACCGCATCATCAAGATCCGCGACGGCCAGATCGAGTCCGACGAGCGTACCCGCTAAGGCGGTGCAATCTGCCCGGTGGCCGGAACGTAATACCGCCAGAGAGTCCTTCTGCAGGAGGTTGCGATGAGCGAGCCCGCCGCTCCCCTTGAACCGATGGGTCATCTCGACCGGGTGATCGGAACGCTGTTTGATCCCAAGCCGGCTTTCGCCGACCTCGCCGCCCGGCCCACGGGCTGGTGGCTGCCGCTGCTGCTGCTCATGGTCGTCACCGTGGGCTACATCTTCGCTTTCACCCAGCGCGTGGGCTGGGAACGCTTCATGCGCCAGCAGCTTGAGCAGAGCCCCCGCGCGCAGCAGCTCTCCGTCGAGCAGCGCGAGCAAGCCCTGCAGCAGCAGCTGCGCTTCGTGCCGATACTCGCCCCCATCCAGGGGACGGTGGCCTGGCCGCTGATTACGCTGGTGACGGGCGGAGTGTTCCTCTTCGTCTTCAACATCCTGCTCGGCGCCCAGCTCACTTTCCGCCAGGTCTACGCCGTGGTCTGCTACGGGAATCTGCCGAACGCCCTGGGCGGGCTGTTGGCGGTGGTGGTGATGTTCATCAAGGACCCGGCGGATTTCGATTTGCAGAACCCGGTGGCCTCGAACCTGGGCGCGTTCCTCGACCCGACGACGACGCCCAAGTGGCTGGTGAGCGCCGGCGCTTCCGTCGACCTCTTCAGCGTCTGGTGCCTGCTGCTGCTGGGGACGGGCTTCGCGGCGGCCGCGCGCAAGATCTCCTGGTCGAAGAGCTTCACCTGGGTGGTGATCACCTGGGTGCTGTGGGTGGTGGTGAAGAGCGGCGCCACCTGGATTTTCAGCTAAGGGGGAAGCCAGCGTGGGTCAGCGGCGGTTCATGTGGCGGGAGCCGGTGACGATTGCGCTGGCGGCGCTGCGGTCGCACAAGCTGCGCTCCTTCCTGACCCTGTTCGGGATCATCATCTCGGTCTTCACGCTCATCGGGGTGATGTCCATCATCGAAGGGCTGAACGCCTACATCGCCGAGAAGGTGGCCAATTTCGGCACCAACGTTTTTTACGTCACCCGCTACCCCATCATCACCAACGCCAAGGACTGGCTGGAGGCGCAGCGCCGCAACCCCAAGATGACCGTCGAGGATATGGAGTACCTCCAGGAGCGCATGACCCTGGCCGAGTACGTGGGGGCGCAGGACTGGCGCGAAAAAGACGTCCGCGCCGGCAAAGAGAGCATTGACGACGTCGGCATCCGCGGCACCACGCCCACCATGGTCCACATCTCCACGGAAAAAGTGGCCGCGGGACGCTACATCGCCGAGAGCGACTACGAACGCCGGGCGATGGTGGCCTTCGTGGGCACCGAGGTAACCGAGCGGCTCTTCCCCACCGTGGACCCGCTCGGCAAGACCATTTACATTGACGGGCTGCCGTTTGAAATCGTGGGGGTGGCCGAAAGAGTCGGGTCGGTTCTCGGGCAGACCCAGGACAATTTTGTGTTCATCCCGCTGACCACGCTGAACAAGATCTGGGGCGAAGGGCCGGCCTTCGACACCGGGCCCTGGATCGGTATCAAGTGCAGCTCGCCGGACGTGATGGCGCAGGCCATGGACGAGGCCCGCACGCTCATGCGCGCCCGCCGCCGCCAGAAGTACGACGACAAAGACGCCTTCGGCCTCATCGCCAGCGAGTCGCTGACCAACCTCTGGGACCAGATCTTCGGCGGGATCGCGGCGGTGGCGGTGGGGGTGGTGTCGGTGTTCCTGGTGGTGGGCGGCATCGTCATCATGAACATCATGCTGGCGTCGGTTACCGAGCGCACGCGCGAGATCGGCATCCGCAAGTCGCTCGGGGCGCGCCGGCGCGACATCCTGCTGCAATTCTTGGTCGAGGCCTCGGTGCTTTCGACGGTGGGCGGGCTGGTGGGCGTGCTGGCGGCCCTCGGGGCCACGGCCCTGGTGGTGGCTACCACGCCCGTGCCCATGCGGACGCCTCTGGGGGCGGTCATCCTCTCGCTGGCCGTCTCGACCGCCGTCGGCCTCTTTTTCGGCATCTACCCGGCGCAGAAGGCGGCCCGGCTGGATCCGGTCATCGCGTTGCGGGCGGAGTGACCATGACGGTTCGGGAACAAGTGGCGCGGCGCTGGCGGCGCGACCTCGCCGAAAACGTGGTGATGGCGCTCGACACCCTGCGCGCCCACAAGGTGCGCTCCGCCCTCACTATGATCGGCATCGTCATCGCCGTCATCACCGTGATGATGGTGGTGGCCATCCTGCTCGGGTTCGACCAGCGCGTCCAGCAGGTGATCCAGGGCTACGGCACTAACACCGCCTTCTTCGCCATTAATGCCTTCCAGGGGCCGCGCTTCGGCCGCCCCACCAAGGAAGAGCGCATGCGCAAGCCGTTGAGCTACGACGACTACCTGGGGGTGCGCGACGCCTGCACCGCCTGCGTCTCGACCACCGTCTCCCTGTTCGGCCCCGAGGGCCCCGGGGGCGTGAGCCGCGCCCGCTACAAGGGCGAAGAGGTGGTCGGCCTCGACTTCCGCGGCGCCACCGCCGATTTCTTCTCCGTCTACGCCAACGCCGTGGTGGTCCAAGGGCGGCCCTTCAACGCCGCGGAAGACCTGCACCGCGTCGAAGTCGTTGTCATCGGAGAGGACCTGGCCAGCGGGCTCTTCGGCTTGGAGGATCCCCTGGGCAAAGAGGTCCTGGTGAACAACCACGCCTTCCGCGTGGTGGGGGTCTTCGAAAAACCCAAGGGCAGCTTCGGCCCCGGCGGCCAGGACACGCGGGCCGTGGTGCCCTACTGGACGTTCCGCAAAGTGTTCCCGCTCGCCGACAACCATGGCATCCGCATCGAGGCCTACCCCGGGAAGCTGCCGGTGGCGATTGATCAGACCCGCGTCGCCCTGCGCCGCAGCCGCCGGGTGGCCTACGACAAGCCGGACAACTTCGGCTACGCCACCGCCGACTCCATCATCGAGAACTGGCACGCCGTCGTCGGCATGATCGCGTTGGTCACGAGCGTCCTGGCCTCGGTGGGCTTGCTGGTGGGGGGCGTGGGGGTGATGAACATCATGCTGGTCAGCGTCACCGAGCGCACCCGCGAGATCGGCGTGCGCAAGGCCATCGGCGCCCGCCGTCGCGACATCGTCTGGCAGTTCTTGAGCGAAGCGATGACTCTAACCGGTTCCGCGGGCCTCGTGGGCGTGGCCATTGCCTACGTCCTGACCGCCTCTGTGGTGCGACTTCTGCTGGACTTGCCGGGCTTCATTCCCGTCTGGGTGATTTTCCTGGCCGTGGGCGCGGCTTCCAGCGTCGGCCTCTTTTTCGGGATGTACCCGGCGGTCAAGGCCGCGCGGCTGGATCCGGTTGATGCGCTGCGCTATGAGTAGCGGCGAGGAACGCGGTTTGTGCGTTCCTCGTCGGCTTTTCCCCCCGCGTTTCGGGCGACGCTTCGGCAAGCTCCGGAACTGCCGACGACGAATCCCCAACGACGGGATTCGTCGCCGCTACCAAACCCTGTTCTCTAAGGGCGCAAAGGTGCAACCATTGGCCAGCGCCTCGGGGATGCGCACATGAAAGCCGCCGTCTATACCAGATACGGATCTGCGGATGTTGTCCAAATCAAGGACGTCGAGAAGCCCGTTCCCCAAGACAATGAAATCTTGATAAAAGTTCGCGCGGCATCCGTCAACCCGCTTGACTCGCACTTGATGAAAGGCAGCGCTCGCCTCCTGGCTCGCATAATGCTCGGGCGGCGCACACCAAAGATCACACGACCCGGCGTGGATGTGGCCGGCCAGGTCGAAGCGGTTGGCAGGAGCGTAACCCAGTTCAAACCGGGCGACGACGTCTTCGGCTCGTGCCGTGGGGCCTTTGCCGAGTTTGCGTGTGATCCAAAGTCCGCTTTGGTCCTCAAGCCGCCCAACGTGACCTTTGAGCAAGCGGCGGCTGTACCGGTGGCGGCCTACACCGCCTTGCAGGGTCTTCGCGACAAGGGAAAGATTCAGCCGGGGCAGAAGGTCTTGATCAACGGCGCGGCGGGAGGCGTGGGTACGTTCGCTGTGCAGATCGCCAGGTGGTTGGGCGCCGAGGTAACCGGCGTATGCAGTACGAGGAACGTGGACATGGTTCGGTCCCTCGGCGCAGGCCAGGTCATCGATTACACCCGGGAGGATTTCACCAAGGGCAGGCAACGCTACGACCTGATTTTCGACCTCGTGGCGAACCATTCGTTGTTGGCCTGCCGGCGCGTCTTGAATCCCAAGGGGATATACATCGGGGCGGGAGTACTGGCCGGTCTGTCGATGATCGGTATTCTGGCTGGTTGGATCACAGCGCCTGTATTGTCATGGTTGGTGAGCCAGAAGTTCGTCATGTTGCTCGCGAGACGGAGCCAAGAGGACCTGACCGTCATGCGCGAGCTCATGGCGACCGGAAAGGTAACACCGGTCATCGACAGGCGTTACAGCTTGGGTGAAGTCCCGCAGGCTATCCAGTATGTGGCAGAAGGACACGCCCGAGGAAAAGTAGTAATAACTGTGGCGCCAAAGACACCATGACGATGTCGGGAGGGAAGGCCGACGACGAATCGCAAACGGCGCGATTCGTCGCCGCTACATAGGAACCTTCCGGCGGCGGTTTACGTTTAATAGCCAGGGGAACCATGCGCGGGCGGCGTTTCTTTTTTCGCGAATCGGCGGTCATCGCCCTCGAGACTTTGCGGGCGCACAAGCTGCGCTCTTTCCTCACCCTGCTCGGCATCATCCTGGCGGTGGCCACGCTGATCGTGGTGATCTCGGTGGTCGAGGGCGCCAACGCCTACTTTGCCGAGCGCATCGCCAACCTGGGCACCAACGTCTTCTACGTCCAGCGCTACCCCATCACCACCAACCTCAAGGACTGGATGGAGGTCCGCAAACGCAACCCCAAGATGACGCTGGCGGACTATGACTTCTTGCGCGAGCACTTGACCTTGGCCGACCTGGTGGGGGCGCGCGAGTTCCAGGGCACCGGGGCCCGCGCCGGCGCCGAGAGCATCCTGCAGCTCAGCCTGCGGGGCGTCACCTCCAACATGATCGATATCTCGCCGGAGAAGGTGGCTCTGGGCCGCTACCTCACCGAAACCGAATACCGCACCCGCGCCCAGGTGGCCTTCGTCGGCACCGACCTCACTGACCGCTTCTTCCCCTACACCGACCCGGTGGGCAAGGTCGTTCTCCTGAACGGGCACCCCTTCGAAATCATCGGCGTGGCCGAAAAGATGGGCACCGCCTTCGGCCAGAGCCAGGACAATTTCGCCTACATCCCCCTGACCACCCTGCACAAGCTCTGGGGCCGCGGCGACCCGGACTGGAGCGGCGTGCGCGTGGCCATCAAGGCTTCGAACCCGATGGTGATGGAGCAGGCCAAGGAGCAGGCGCGGGCGCTGATGCGCGCGCACCGCGGGCTCAAGCCCGACGCCCCGGACAACTTCGGCGTGGTGGCCAGCGAATCCATCCAGGCCATCTGGAACAACCTGATGGGCGGGATCTTCATGGGGGCCACCCTGATCGTCTCCGTGTTCATGGTGGTGGGCGGCATCGTGATCATGAACATCATGCTGGCTTCCGTGACCGAGCGCACCCGCGAAATCGGCATCCGCAAATCGCTCGGGGCGCGCCGGCGCGACATCCTGCTGCAATTCCTGGTGGAGTCGGCGATTCTGGCGGCGGTGGGCGGCCTGATTGGCGTGGGCCTGGCCCTGGGATTGAACCCGGTGGTGGAAGCGCTGGTCGAGCTGCCGACGCGCATGCCGCTGTGGGCCGTCGCCCTCGGCGTCAGTCTGGCGGCCTCCGTGGGTTTGTTCTTCGGGGTCTACCCCGCCCACAAGGCCTCGCGCCTCGACCCCATCGTGGCCCTGCGCAC
>MEKM01000164.1:6725-9384 GCA_001766965.1 Acidobacteria bacterium RIFCSPHIGHO2_01_FULL_67_28
GGCCTCCGTGGGTTTGTTCTTCGGGGTCTACCCCGCCCACAAGGCCTCGCGCCTCGACCCCATCGTGGCCCTGCGCACGGAATGAAATGAGATGACACCATGGCTTGCAGAATCTTATCGCTCAGCCAAGCGGCCCCTGCCGCTTGGCGCCCAGTGGCAGGGGCCACTGGGCTGAGCAGGAAGGGAGTGCGGGGAGACCAAGGGCGATGAGTCCACTGGCAAAGCTCGGGCTGGTGTGGCGGCGCGAGTTCGCCGAGAACGTCTGGATGGCGCTCGACACCCTGCGGACCCACAAGGTGCGCTCCTCGCTCACCATCCTCGGCGTGGTGATCGCCGTGGTCACCCTGGTGGGGGTGGTGGCCATCCTGATGGGGATCGACCGCAACATTCGCCAGGAGATGCAGAGCTTCGGCGTCCGCAACGCCTTCTTCTTCCACTTCAACGTCGGCTTTAATTTCGGCCCCCGCAGCGCCGAGGAGCGCATGCGCAAGCCCTTGCATTACGACGACTACCTGGCCGTGCGCGACGCCTGCACCGCCTGCGAAGACACCACCGTCTGGCTCTTCCGCAGCGGCATCGAGCGCGCCCGCTACAAGAACGAAGAGATGCTGGGGGTGGAGTTCCAGGGCGTGCCGGCCAACGTCTTCATGGTGCTCCCCAACGCCGCTGTCCGCCGAGGCCGCGCCTTTACCGCCGGCGAGGTCGAGAACCGCGCCTACGTGGCCGTGATCGGCGAGGACGTGGCCACGGGGCTGTTCGGTCAGGAGGACCCGCTGGAGAAGGAGATCAACGTCGACGGCCGCAACTGGCGCGTCATCGGGATTCTCGAGAAGCCCACCGGCTCCACCGACGAGGACGACCGCGTGCTTGTCCCCTACTGGACCTTCCACAAGTCTTACCCCAACGAAGAGCGCCACCTCATCATCATCCAGGCCAGGGAGGGACAGCTGGCCCTGGCCACCGACCAGGCCCGCGCCGCCCTGCGCCGCAGTCGCCGCGTCCCCTACGACAAGCCGGACAACTTCGGCTACGCCACCCCGGACTCGGTGATTGCCCAGTTCCGCGACTTCATGGCGGTGATCGCCATCGCCGTCTCGGTCATCGCCTCGGTGGGCCTGCTCATCGGCGGCGTGGGGGTGATGAACATCATGCTGGTGTCGGTGACCGAGCGCACCCGCGAGATCGGCGTGCGCAAGGCCATCGGCGCCCGCCGCCGCGACATCATTTGGCAGTTCCTCACCGAGGCCGTGGTGCTCACGGGCGGCGGCGGCGTCATCGCCCTGCTGCTTTGCTACGCGCTGGTCTACGCGGTGGCCGCCCTTGTCCCCACTCTGCCCGCCTACATCCCGACGTGGGTGGTGGTGCTGGCCTTGATGATGGCCTCGAGCGTCGGCCTCTTCTTCGGGTTGTACCCGGCGGTCAAGGCGGCCCGCCTGGACCCGGTGGTCGCCCTCCGCTACGAGTGACTCTCTTCCTTCACTCGTCATCCCGAGTGCAGCGAGGGATCTGCATTTTCCCGTCTCCCGAAAAAAGCACTTGACAACAGATAGACAATCATCTATATAGACGGGTGTCTATGGGAACCGCCTCCCCCGCCGACCGCCGCCTGGCCCGCCTCCGCGCCCTGGCCGACCCCACCCGCCTGCGCATTCTCGAGCTGCTGAAGAAGAAGGGCTGCTGCTCCTGCGAGGAAGTGGGCGCCCGCGCCGCCGGCCTCTGCGTCTGCGACCTGGAGAAGGCCCTGGAATTGACCCAGCCGACGGTCACTCACCATCTCAAGGTGCTGCGCGAGGCCGGCCTGGTCGAGTGCCGGCGGCTGGGCCCCTGGCTCTACTGCCGGCGGAACGAAGCGGCGCTCGCCGAGCTGGGCGCGGAGGTGGCGAGCTTGTGAGATTTGAGATTTCAAATTTGAGATTTCACACTGCGAGGTGAGACCATGAAGAGCACCGCGGAAGAGCAGAAAGAAAAAGTGCGCGCCGCCTACGGCGAGATCGCCCGGACGCGCTCAACGGAAGGGGCCGCGACCTGCTGCGCCCCGCCGGAGGCCGGGCCCGATTACAGCGCCGACGAAATCGGCTCCGTGCCCGCCGGCGCCTACTTGGGCGAGGGGAGCGGCAACCCGGTGCGCGCCGCCCAGCTGCAGCCGGGCGAAACGGTCATCGACCTCGGCTCGGGCGCCGGCATGGACGTGTTTCTCGCCGCCAACCGGGTCGGTCCGGCCGGCCGCGTCGTGGGGATTGACATGACGCCGGAGATGCTCGCGCGGGCGCGCGCCAACGCCCGTACGGGCTCCTACCCGCAGGTCGAGTTCCAGCAGGCCGACATCGAGCGGCTGCCCGTGCCGGCGGCTTCCGCCGACGCCGTCTTGAGCAACTGCGTCATCAACCTGGCGCCGGACAAGGCGGCGGTCTACCGGGAGATCTTCCGCGTGCTCAAGCCGGGCGGGCGCTTCGCCATTGCGGACATCGTGCTGCGCGGCGAGCCGGGGCGCCTCCGCCGCGCCCTGCTTGACCTCGCGCCGTGCAGCTGCATCGCGACGGCGCTCGCCGAGGACGCTTATCTCGAGACCATCCGTGCCGCCGGCTTCGAAGGGGTCGAAATCGTCGCCGAGCGCCCGGCCGTCTCCCAGCCGCTCGACACCCTGGTGCGGGCCCAGGCG
>MEKM01000165.1:0-1933 GCA_001766965.1 Acidobacteria bacterium RIFCSPHIGHO2_01_FULL_67_28
CCAACGCCATGCGCAACGTGGGCAGCTCGCACGCCGACCCCTACTGCTCGGCCTCCGCGGCCGCCGCCGCGCTCTACGGGCCGCTCCACGGCGGCGCCAACGAAGAGGTGCTGCGCATGCTGGCGCAAATCGGCTCGGTCAAGAACGTTCCCGGGCACATCGAGCGCGTCAAGAAGGGCGAGCTGCTGCTGATGGGCTTCGGCCACCGCATCTACAAGAACTACGACCCGCGGGCGCGCATCATCAAGCGCATCGCCGACCAGGTCTTCACGGTGACGGGCCGCAACCCCCTGCTCGACATCGCGCTCGAGCTGGAGCGCATCGCGCTCCAGGACGACTACTTCGTCAAGCGCAAACTCTACCCCAACGTCGACTTCTACAGCGGCATCATCTACCAGGCCATGGGCTTCCCGGTGGAGATGTACCCGGTGCTCTTCGCCATCGGGCGCATGCCCGGCTGGCTGGCGCAGTGGGAGGAGATGCTGCTCGACAAAGAGCAGAAGATCGCCCGGCCCCGCCAGCTCTACGTCGGCCGCGACCAGCGCGACTACGTCCCGCTCGGCCAGCGCGTCCAGGCCCCCGCCCAGGCCGCCAGCTGACCCCGACCGAGGGTCGGGGTCATCCTGAGCCCCGTAGTTTCGGGGCGAAGGATCTCAAACGGAGCTTGCCCCGGACGATTGAGATTCTTCGCTTCGCTCAGAATGACAACCGAAAGGTAGGGGCGGTTTCTACTGCCGCAGGTGGGAGAGCGCCAGCTCCAGCGAAACCAGCGTGTTGAAGCTGGCCAGCACTTGCAGGCGGTAGCGGAGGATGCGCTCGAAGCGGCGGCGGGCGAGCGGCTCCTGCCGCCAGTGCCGCTGCCAGCGGCTCACAACCTCGCCGGGGACGCTGATGTCGCGCCGCAGCTCGTCCAGCGAGTGCCCGCGCATGAAGAGGCCGTAGAAGAAGGCCGCCTCGCGCTGCGGCGGCTCGAGCGTTTCCGCCTCGTTCACCCAGTTGTCGCTGGCGTCGGCCATCGCCGTCCCTCCGGCGAAGTTGCTTCTTATAGCCTAACCCCAGCCCGGCACGCAAGTCCATTGTGTCGAAGCGGCGGCTGGAGTAGCATAGGGGCACGTTCGCTCTGTCCCTGCGCTCACCGCGAGGAGGTCGCCATGCCTGTCGTTCCCCAACTCGTCGTCACCGCCGCCAACCGTCCCGGGACGCTGGCCCGCGTCTGCGAGACGCTGGCCGCCGGCCGGGTCAACATCACCGGGCTGGACTGCTCCGGCCCGCAACGCCAAATCCGCCTGCTGGTGAACAACACCGGCCGGGCCGAGCGCCTGCTCCGGAAGGCCGGGGTGCGCGCCCGGGTCGAAGAGGTGCTGGCGGTCACGCTGCCCGACCGGCCGGGCTCGCTCGCCCGCGTGGCGCGCAAGCTCGCCCGCGCCGGCATCAACATCAACTACGGCTACGCCACCGTGCCCCGGGGCAGCCGACGCGCCACCATCGTCCTCGGGGTCGGCAGCCCGCGCCGGGCGGCGCGCCGGGCCCGCTAGGGAAGAAGGGCGCCGCCCCTTGACGCCGGCCGGGTTAATGGGTATTAATCCTCTCTGTTAACGCAGGTTAACTCTTTCAGGGCGAGGGACCCGTTGACCCGGACGCTGCCGCTGGCGCTCGTCTTCTGCCTGCTGGCTGTGCCCGCGCTTCCCGCCCAGGAGCCGGCCGAAAAGCCCGAGTCGGGCGAGCCCGAGTCGGGCGAGCCGGAAGAGCCTGACTTCTTTTTTCTCACCGGCGGCCCCTACACGCAGAAAAAAAACTCGCCGCAAATCATCTGGGCCAACCAGTGGCTGCACGACGCCGCCGGCTCCGTGCGCGCGCGCGACTACGTGGGCGCCGGGCGCTCCGAGTGGGGCCTGACCGACCGCTGGGAAGCCGACTTCGAGTTCGGCGCTCT
>MEKM01000165.1:1953-5681 GCA_001766965.1 Acidobacteria bacterium RIFCSPHIGHO2_01_FULL_67_28
TGGCCCGCCGGGAAAGCGCGCCCAATACTCCCACGCTCACCGCCCGCGGCCCGGATGACATGATGTTCGGCGTCCGCTACCGCTTGCTGCGCGAGCCCAAGCTTCCTTTCACGCTGACCATGGGCCCGCAGGTCACCGCGCCGGTCGCCAGCCGCCGCCGCGGCCTGGGCAGCGGAGAAGTCGGCTACGCCTGGGACGTCGCGGCGGCCAAGGACTGGGGCGGGCCGGTGTTCCTCGTCGCGTCCCTCAACCTGGGTCTCACCCCGAGCGTGCCGGCGTTTCCGAACGGCACGGGGCCGGAGTTCGACTTGAGCCGCGTGGAATGGAGCACGGCGCTCGGTTTGCGCGCGCTCGAACGGGCCGCGGCGAGCGGCGCGAGCCACGACATCCACGTCTTGCTCGAAGTGGGCGGGGCGCGCGAAGACGAGATCGAAGCGGGGCAGCGCCTGCGCTCGACCTCCGCCCAGTTCGCCCCGGGCGTCCGCTACGGCTTCTTGAGCCGGGGCGGAGCGCTGGCCGAAATCGGCGTGTCGTTTCCTGTCGGGCTCACCGCCGCCGCGCCCGACTGGGGCGTCATTCTCCAGGTGCAGTTCGAGCTGCCTTCGCTCTTCCACCGCACCCCTTGATTTCCGCCGCGGTTAAGGTATATTAAGAGGAGAAATTAACCGAGGTTAATATCTTATGAGCACGAAACGAATTTTTCTCGTCGGGCTGATTCTCCTGCCGGTGGCAGCCGGGACGCTGCTCTTTGCTCCGGGACGCCGGGCGGCCGACCGAAACGCCGCCGCCGGCCGCGCCCAGGCGGTCGCGGACGCGCACGCGCGACACTTGCCGCCGACGAAAGGCAGCGGCCTCTACCAATATTCACCTCCCGGGGGGCGGCGGTTCGACCCGAGCCGGGTCTACGACCCGGCGCCGCCGCCGCCGGGCCGGGCGCCCAACGGCATCCGCGAGTACACGCTGGTGATTGAAGAGGACGTGCCGCACGAGGTGGCGCCCGGCGTGGCGGTGCCAGCCTGGACGTTCAACCGCACCGTGCCAGGGCCGGTGCTGCGGGCCACCGAGGGCGAGACGCTGCGCATCACGCTTGTCAACAAGGGCACGCTGCCGCACACCATTCACTTCCACGGCATCCACCCGGCCACCATGGACGGGGTCTTCGAGCTGGTGCCGCCCGGCGGGCAGTTCATCTACGAGTTCGTCGCGCGGCCCTTCGGCATCATGCCCTACCACTGCCACTCCATGCCTACCAGCCAGCACATCCACAACGGCCTCTACGGCATGGTCATCATCGACCCGAAAGAAGGCCGGAAGCCGATGCGCGAGCTGGCTTTTGTGATGAGCGCCTTTGACCTCGACCGCGACGGCGAGGCCGACTTCTACGCCTGGAACGGCCGCGCCTTCCAGTACGCCGACAACCCCATCGAGCTCGTGCGCGGCGAGCCGGTGCGGCTCTACGTGATGAACATCTTCGAGGAAGCCATGGTGCCGCACCTGCACGGCACGCTCTACCGGCTCTACCCCTCGGGGACCTCGCTCACGCCCAGCGAGTACACGGACGTCAAGACCTTGAACATCGCCGAGCGGGCCATGCTCGAGTTCCAGTACGACTTCCCGGGCGACTACATGTTCCAGTGCCACGTCACCGAGCACATGGAGCAGGGATTGATGGGCTGGTTCCGGGTGAAGGACAAGGCGGACGTGGCGCGCCACGCCGCTCACTAGGTTCGGATGACCGACGCCAAGCTCCCCGCAAAGACTCCGCGGGCGCTGGTCCTGGCCAGCGCCCTGCTGCCTGTGCTGCTGCTCGCCGGCATCCTCTACCTGCTGTTCGCCCGCGGCACCGGGCTTTACCTGGAGGCGCCCGCGCCCATTGAGAAGCTCGAGTTCGAGCGGGTGGTGCTCGAGCCCGGGCTGATTCGTGTCCACGTCATCAACACCGGCCCGGAGACCCTCACCCTCGCCCAGGCGCAGGTGGGCTGGATCAGCCGGGCGAGCTGGGAGTTCGAGGTCGCGCCCTCGGCGACGATTCCGCGTCTCGGCCGCGCCGTGGTCCGCATCCCCTATCCCTGGACGCCGGGCGAGCCCTACGAGATCGTCCTCATCACCGCCAACAACCTGATCTTCTCGCACGAGATCGAGATGGCGGCGGAAACGCCCGCCCCGGACCGGCGGATGCTCGGCGCCTTCGCGCTGCTCGGCGTCTACGTCGGCGTGATCCCCGTTTTCCTCGGCATCCTCTGGCTGCCGTTTCTGCGCAGCCTGCCGCGCGAGTGGTACTTCTTCTTCTTGAGTCTCACCGCCGGCCTGCTGGTCTTCCTGGGGGTGGACGCGCTGGAAGACGCGCTCGAGAACGCCGAGCGCGTCCCGGGCCCCTTCCAGGGCGTGGCGGTCATCCTGATCGGCTTGAGCATCAGCCTGCTCGGCCTCTACGCCATCACCGGCTGGTTGAAACGCCGGCGGCAGGCGAAAGAATCGAGCACGGCGCTGCTGCTTGCCTACAGCATCGCTTTCGGCATCGGCGTGCACAACCTGGGCGAAGGCCTCGCCATCGGCGGCGCCTACGCCCTGGGCGAGTTCGCCACGAGCTTCCTGCTCATCGTCGGCTTCATGGTGCACAACCTGACCGAAGGCGTGGCGGTGGTGGCGCCCATCGTTCGCAGCGCGTTCCGCTGGCAGAACTTGATTTGGCTGGGGCTGCTCGCCGGCGGGCCCACGATTGCGGGGACGCTGCTCGGCGCCTTCGCCTACACCGCTCTCTGGGCCGTGTTGTTCCTGGCCGTCGGCGCCGGCGCGGTTTTCCAAGTAGTGATCGAAATCACCCGCTACCAGGTGCGCCAGGCGGGCGCGGGCTCGCTCGTGAGCGGTTGGAGCCTGGCCGGCTTCGCCCTGGGGCTCGCGGTGATGTACGTCACCGGGCTCTTCGTCACCGTCTAAGGGATTCTTCGCGCGCAGGAGAAACGGGGAACCGACAACGAGCGCTTTCCTCACCGCCTGGGGCCGACGCCTGCGGTCGCTCCCGCAGCACGAGGTGTGGTTCTACTTTGGACCCGCCTTTGTCGCCAGCGTCGCCTACATCGACCCGGGCAACTTCGCCACCAACATCGCCGCCGGCTCCGACTTCGGCTACCGGCTGCTCTGGGTGTTGCTGTGGTCGAACGTCATGGCGATTCTCATCCAGTATTTGTCCGCGAAACTCGGCATCGCCACCGGGCGCACGCTGCCGCAGAACTGCCGCGCCCATTTTTCCCGCCCGGTGAACCTGTCACTCTGGGTGGCGGCGGAGCTGGCGGCGCTGGCCACCGATCTGGCCGAATTCCTCGGCGCCGCCCTGGGCTTTTACCTGCTCTTCGGCCTGCCGCTGCTCCCGGCGGCGCTCGTCACCGGCGTCGTAGTCTTCTTGATTCTGGCGGTGGAGCGCGCCGGCTTCCGCCAGCTCGAGTACGTGATCATGGGTTTTGTGGCGGTCATCGGCGTGGCCTACGCCCTCGAAGTGATGCTGGCCCGGCCCGACTGGGGCCTCATCGCCCGCCACGTGCTTGTCCCCAGCGTGGACGCGAGCAGCATCTACCTGGCGGTGGGGATGCTGGGGGCGACGGTGATGCCCCACGTGGTCTATCTGCATTCCGCGCTGGTGCTGCCGCGCCGGGTCGAGAACGACGCCGCCCACGACCACGTGCACCGCCGCCGGGAGCTGGCCGACGTCCTGGCGGCGATGAACGGCGCCT
>MEKM01000165.1:5712-11764 GCA_001766965.1 Acidobacteria bacterium RIFCSPHIGHO2_01_FULL_67_28
CGCCTGGCTCATCAACTCCGCCATGGTGGTGATGACCGCCGCCGTCTTTTTCCATCGCGGCGTGGCCGTGCACTCCATCGAAGAAGCCCACCACACCTTGATACCGCTGCTCGGCGGCGGCGCCGCCGTGGCCTTTGCCATTGCCCTGCTGTGCTCGGGGCTTTCTTCTTCCACCGTGGGGACGATGGCCGGGCAGGTCATCATCGAAGGCTTCTTGAACATCCGCTTCAGCATCTTCCTGCGGCGGCTGATCACCATGGTGCCCGCCATCCTCGTCATCGCCTGGGGGCTCGACCCGCTGAAGATTCTGGTGCTTAGCCAGGTGTGCTTGAGCTTCTGCCTGCCCTTTGCCCTGATTCCGCTGATTGTTTTCACCGCGCGCCGTGAGTTGATGGGCGGGCTCGCCAACCGCCCCCGCACCACCGCCGCCGCAGTGGTCGTGACCGCCATCATCCTGGCCCTGAACGGCCTGCTGCTCTACCAGACCTTCGGCGGCGAGTTCTAGACGGCGGCGCCGTCGGGTTCTGCTTGACCTGGCCGCCGGCTCGGATAGAATCCTCGGCCCGAGGCCTCGGGACGTCGAGGAGCCCGCCATGAAAAAAGCGCCGAAAAAGATCCTGGTCAGCCTGAAGCAAGCGAGCGACGCCGGGGAGCTCATCAACCTCGCCCGACACGTCGCCGCCCCCGGCGCCCGCATCACCGCCCTGCACGTGGTGGAAGTGCCGGCGGCCACTCCGCTCGGCGCCGAGGACCGGGCGCTCGACGCGCCCGCGGAGGCGGTCGAGCGCGCCGTCAAGAAGCTGGCGCGGAAGCACCGCGGGGTGAAGATCGCCGTGCGCCTGCTGCGGGCGCGCCACGCCGGCAAGGCCATCGCCGACGAGCTCAAGGAAGGGAAGTTCGACCTGGCGGTCATGAGCTACCACCACAAGCGCTCGCTCGCCGAGCTGTTGCTGGGCACGACCGCCTCGTACCTGGCCAAGCACGCCCCCTGCCGCCTGCTGATGAGCGTGCCGCCGCGCCGCTAACCGGAAGAATTCGTTAACCCGAAGGGGAGGGAGACCAATGCCGGACATTGCCGTGGGGGCGGACGCCCCGGACTTCGAGCTGCCCTGCGCGACCGGAGAGGAGAAAGGCACCTTCAAGCTTTCGAGCCTCCGCGGCCAGAAGAACGTGGTGCTGGCCTTCTACGCGCTCAACTGGACTCCGACTTGAACCTCGGAGATGCCGGCGTTCGAGGCCGACAAGGCCAAGTTCGCCGAGCGCACTGCCCAGGTCGTGGGCATCAGCATTGACTCCATCCCCTCGCACCTCGCCTGGCAGAAGTACGCCATCGGCAAGTTGAGCTACCCGCTGTGCAGCGACTTCTACCCGCACGGCGAGGTCTGCCGGCGTTACGGCCTGCTGCGCGAAGGCCCGCCCGTCCCCGGCATCTCGAACCGCGCCGTCTTCATCGTCGACAAGAAAGGCCAGGTGGCGTGGAAGAAGGTCTACGATCTGCCCACCGCGCCCAACAACGCCGAAATCCTGGAGGCGTTGAAGTCGCTCGCCTGAACCGCCCGCCCGCGTCGTGGTAGGATGAGCGGACGGCGCGGGGCCTATGAGCGGCGAGCCTTACTCCGAAATTCCTTTGCAGCCGCGCCCCTGGTGGCAGCGGCTCCTGGGCGGCGGCGCGCTCGCCTGCGCCCACGCCGCGACCATCGCGCTCCTCCCCGACGAAGCGCCCCTGCGCAACGGCCGCCGGGCTGCCGTGCGCCAGCCGCCCCGGCCGCCGATTCGCGTCTGCGTCGAGTGTCTCCTGGCGCTGCTCGAGCCGGAGCTGAAGGCGCCCGAGCGCCGGGTGGTGGCCTTCGAGCCGGGCGCGGAGGGTGTGGCGGGTTATCGTTTCCTCGAGCAGGACCACCTGGGCGACTCGGGCCTGCCGGCCGAGGACTTGATCCACTGCCAGTCGCTGGTGGCCGAGCCGCTGGGCGGCTGCCAGCAATGCGGGCAGCCTGCCGTGCATTTGCTCGTCAAACGCGGCGCCATGACCGAACCCGGGAAGCTCGTCAGCTTCCGCGGCGGCAAGGAGTACTACTGCGCCGCGCACGGCAGCGCGCGCCTGCTCGGGCTGCTGCGGGAGCGGCTGCCGAAGCGCGCGGTCGCCTGCTTCAACTTCCCCTACGGCGAGCGCGGCCTCTACCTCCCCGGTGAGTGAGCAGGCGATGACGCTGCGCGAGTTGGTGGACCGCTACCGGCAGTTGGCGGGCGGCTACGGCCGGCCGGTGCACCTCTCCGAGTTCGGGATGTCGCGCGAGGAAACCGAGCGGGAGTTCTCCGCCTATGAAGAGGACTACCAGATCGGGCGCTTCCTGCAGTTCTCGCGGGTGCCTGAACCGGACAACCATCCCCGCACCGGCTGTCCGCCGCTTTACACCATCAACGGCTTCGACTACTCCCACATCGCCATCTTCGCCGAGATCGAAGCCATCCTCTAGCCGGGCCTACGGCTTGCCTGCGGCGGCTTTCTTCTGCGAGGCGAGCCGCGCGGCGCGGAATTCGGCGGTGGGATACCAGGCAAAGTCCCGGTCGGAGTCGGCCAGGCGCCAGCCGAGGTCGAAAAGAAACCGCGCCATCTGCTCGGCCCCGCGCCAGTCCCAGTCGGGTTGGATTTCATCGCTCGGCTGGTGGTAGTTGCGGGCGCGGTACTCCTTTTCTTTCTGCTCGCCGTAGCCGTCCGGCTGGCCGACGATTTCCTCGCCATTATCGAGGTAGAGCGCGGGGATGCCGACCTTGGCGAGGTTGAACTGGTCGCTGCGGTAGAAGAAGCCCTGCTCGGGGGACTGGTCGGGCTTGACGGTGAGGCCGTGGTCGCGGGCGACCGCGCGCGCCACCTCGTCGAGCTCGGACTTGCCGGCGCCCACTTGCACGACGTCGCGCGTCGGCCCCCAGGTTTTCAGCCCGTCCATGTTGAGGTTGGCTGCGGTCGCGGCGGGCGCAAAGACGGGGTGGTGGGCGTAGTATTCCGAGCCGAGCAGCCCGGCTTCTTCGGCGGTGACGGCGAGAAACACCTGGGAGCGCTTGGGCTTTTCCGGCAGGCGCGCCATGGCTTCGGCGATGGCCAGCAGGTGCGCCACCCCCAGGGCGTTGTCGGAGGCGCCGTTGTAGATGGCGTCGCCGTCGACGGGCTTGCCCACGCCCAAGTGGTCGTGGTGCGCGGTGTAGATGACGTACTCGTTCTTGAGCCGCGGGTCGCTGCCTTCGAGGAGTCCGATGACGTTCGGCGAAGCGATGCGCCGCACCGTTTGTTGCAGCTCGGTCGAAGCCTTCAGGCCGAGCGGAACCGGCCGGAAGTCGCGGCTGGCGGCGGCGCGCTGGAGCGCCGCCAGTCCCGAGACTTCGGGATGTCCGGCGAGCGAGAGGATTTTTTCCGCCGTGGGCTGGCTGATCCAGGCCTTGACCCCGAGGCCGGGCTCGCCTGCCGCGCGCGGCAGCGAGAAGCGTTCGCCCGACCAGGAAGCCTGCACGACGGCGAAGGAGTAGCCGGCGGATTCAGGCGTGTGAATCAGCAGCACCCCGGCGGCGCCCTGCCGTGCGGCGCTCTCGTACTTGTAGGTCCAGCGGCCGTAGTAGGTGAGGGCGCGGCCGCCGAAAAGCTCCGGCTCGGCCGGCGGCGCCGGCGGGTCGTTCACCAGCATCACCAAAATCTTCCCCTTGAGGTCGGCGCCCTTGAAGTCGTCCCACTTGAACTCGGGCGCCACGATGCCGTAGCCGACGAAGACCAGCTCGCCCGCGACCGGCACGCGGCTCTCGTCCGAGTCGCTCCCCGGTACGAAGTCGTCGGAGAAGTTGAAGGCCAGCGCTTGCCCGCCTCCGCTCACTGCGAGCTTCGCCGCGGGGTCCACCTTCTTGCCCACGAGCGGCACGTTCTGGAAGTAGGTGCCGTTGTCGCCGACCGGCTTCAGTCCCAGGCGCTCGTATTGTGCCGCAATGTACTTGGCGGCGAGCTCGCTCCCGCGCGAAGCGGGGGCGCGGCCTTCGAGGAGATCGTCGGCCAGGAAAGCCGTGTGGGCCCGGAGCAGCTCCGGCGTGATGGCGGCCTGGCCCCGCTCGACCGCCGGCGGCAGCGAACTCTGCGCGAGCGCTAGGACGGCCAGCGACAGGCCGGCAAGCGATACGAGGGCGAGCGTAACTTTCTTCATCGGGTTCTCCCTTCCGGCTTAGATGCGGACGGCCATTATAGCCCGACGGCTAGTCCGACGGGCGGAAGAAGCTCAAGACGGCGTCGCCCTGGCGGAGCGCCCGAATGCGGGCAAGTGCGCCGTAGGTTTCCTTCAGGGTTCCGCGCCGGGAGTGCTCGGCGACGACCCAGGCTTCGGGCGCGAGCAGGCCCGAGCGGCCGAGCCAGCCGAGCGCGCGCTCGTATTCCTCGGCGGCCTGGTAAGGCGGGTCGAGGAAAACAACATCGAGCCGCACGCCGCGCCGCTCGAGCTCGCCCAGCCCCGCCAGCACATCGAAGGCAAGAACCTCGGCGCCGGTTTCGATTTCGAGCCGCTTGAGGTTCTCCCCGATGACCTTGACGGCGGGGCGGTGGTTTTCAAGGAAGTAGACCCACTCGGCGCCGCGGCTCAAGGCTTCGAGTCCCACCGCGCCCGAGCCGGCGTAGCAGTCGGCCGCGACCGCGCCGGCGACGCCCGCGCCGAGCACGTTGAAGAGCGTCTCGCGCAGGCGGTCGCTGGTGGGCCGGGTGTGGGCGCCGCGGAGCGTCTTGAGCTGGCGGCTGCGGAATCGCCCGGCAATGATGCGCATGTCAGGCCACCTGGGCGAGGCGGTAGCGGCGCTGCCAGAGCCGGCGCACGTAGTCGACGGTGGCGGCGAAGTCGGGCGGCGGCGCGGCTACGTAGGCGAAGGCGTCCTGTTTGGCGCGGGCGAGCAGCTCGTGGTCGCGCAGGAGGTTGGCGATGCGGAAGTTCAAGTAGCCGTGCTGGCGCGTGCCGAAGAACTCCCCCGGGCCGCGCAGTTTCAGGTCGAGCTCGGCGATCTTGAACCCGTCCTGCGTCTGGGTGAGAGTTTCCAGGCGCTCGCGGGCCACCTCGCCGGCCTCAGCGGGCGTCATCAGAATGCAGGTCGAGGCGTGGCGGCCGCGCCCGATGCGCCCGCGCAACTGGTGGAGCTGGGCCAGCCCGAAGCGCTCGGCGTGCTCGATGACCATGACGGTGGCGTTGGGGACGTCGACGCCGACTTCGATCACGGTGGTCGAGACCAGGACGTCGAGCTCGCCGCGGGCGAAGGCCCGCATCACGCCCTCTTTGTCTTCGCCGCGCAGGCGCCCGTGGAGCAACCCCACGCGCAGGCCCTGGAAGACTTCCTTCGAGAGCCGCTCGTATTCCTTGGTCGCGGCCTTGAGCTCGCGCTTCGATTCGTCGATGACGGGGTAGACGATGTAGGCCTGGCGGCCGGCGACCGCCTGCTTGCGCACGAAGTCCCAGACGCCGCGGGCGGCGGTGTCCTCGACCCAGCGGGTCTCGATGGGGGCGCGGCCGGGCGGCATCTCGTCGAGCACCGACATATCGAGGTCGCTGTAGAGCGTGAGTGCCAGCGTGCGCGGGATGGGTGTGGCGGTCATGACCAGCACGTGCGGGTGGGCGGCGGCGTTGCGTCCCTTGCGGATGAGCTCGAGCCGCTGCATCACCCCGAAGCGGTGCTGCTCGTCCACGATGACCAGGCCCAGGCGGTGGAACTCGACCTCGGGCTCGAGCAGGGCGTGCGTGCCCACGATGAAGTCCAGGTCGCCGGCGGCGAGGTCGCCCCGCGTCTGTTTTTTTTCTTTGGCCGGCAGTTCGCTCACGAGCAACCCGAGCCGGTAGCGCGTGGGCGCGAAGCGCTGGCAGGCGTAGAGGTAGTGCTGCGCCGCGAGGATTTCGGTCGGGGCCATGAGCGCCACCTGGTAGCCGTTCTCCATGGCCAGGATGGCGGCCTCGAAGGCGACGATGGTCTTGCCCGCGCCCACGTCGCCTTGCAGCAGGCGGTTCATCGGCACGGGCGTCTCGATGTCGTCGGCGATTTCCTTGAGCAC
>MEKM01000165.1:11772-12070 GCA_001766965.1 Acidobacteria bacterium RIFCSPHIGHO2_01_FULL_67_28
ATTTCCTTGAGCACGCGTTTCTGCGCCGCGGTGGGGTGGAAGGGAAGAATCTTCTTGATGGCTTCGCGGGCCGGGTCGCTCACCGGCAGCGGGATGCCGGGGGTTTGCCGGGCACGCTGGCGGCGCAGCGCCAGCCCGAGCTGGAGGAAGAAGAACTCTTCGTAGATGAGCCGCTGCTGCGCCGGGGTGCGGAAGGATTCGAGCGCGTCGAGGGGCGTGTCTTTTTCGGGGAAGTGCGCCTGGGCGAGGGCGGCGCGGCGATCGGGAAGGCCATACGCGCGGAGGAGCGCTGGCGGCA
>MEKM01000166.1:0-4661 GCA_001766965.1 Acidobacteria bacterium RIFCSPHIGHO2_01_FULL_67_28
CATCGCCAAGCTCCCTTCCATCCTCGACCACTTGTGCGACGCCTGCCGCGGGCACTTTTCCGAAGTGCAGCAGGAACTGAAGGAGCGCAATCTCAAATTTGAAATCAACCATCGCCTCGTGCGCGGCCTCGACTACTACACCCGCACGACCTTTGAAGTCACCGCGCCCGGCCTGGGCGCGCAGGACGCCGTCTGCGGCGGCGGGCGCTACGACGGCCTCTCGGAGCTCCTCGGCGGGCCGCCCACCAAGGGCATCGGCTGGGCGCTCGGCACCGACCGGCTCCTGCTTGCGCTCGAAGCCGCCGGCGCGAAAGCCGAGGAAAAGCTCGACTGCTTCCTCATCTGGCTCGGCCCTGGGCGCGCCTCCGCCCGCGCCCTGGCGCGGCGGTTGCGCGACCAGGGCGCTGCTGTGGAGCTGCTGTACGAAGAGATGAAGCTCGGCAAGGCCCTCGAGCGCGCCGACCGCCTCGGCGCCCGCTTCGCCGTCATCGTCGGCGAGGACGAAGTCGCCAAGAAAAAGTTCACCCTGCGCGATATGAAATCCGGCGAGCAGCGCTCTTTGTCGGAAAAAGAATTGTTGCAGGAGCTTGCGCCTGGAAAAGCAGATCCCTCGCTGCGCTCGGGATGACAGCCCGATGGAGCATCGCTTTGCAAGGGCACGGCTCTTGCCCTGAGCGAAGTCGAAGGGTCAGCCGTGCCGAAAAGGCAGCAAGAAAAAAGGGGCTTTAGCCCCTGAGGTTCGGTCATAATCATCAACTTCCGTTACCGGTCGCCGGCTTGCCCCGAGCGAAGTCGAGGGGTCGCTGGGCACTGGTCGCTACGATGAAGCTTGATCCGCTGGGAGAGTTGAGAGCCACGCGGCAGTGCGGCGAGCTGCGCGCCACCGACGCCGGCCAGCCCGTCATCCTGCTCGGCTGGGTGCAGCGCCGCCGCGACTTGGGCCACCTCATCTTCCTGGATGTCCGTGACCGCACTGGCCTCGCCCAGGTCGTCGCCAACAAAGAGAAGAACCCCGAAGCGCACGCCAGGGCCGACCAGTGCCGCCCCGAGTTTGTGGTCGGCGTCGTCGGCACTCTGGCCAAGCGCGAGAAGCCCAACCCGGCGCTTTCGAGCGGCGACGTCGAAGTCGTGGCCGAAAAAATCTTTCTCCTGAACGAAGCGCGCACGCCGCCGTTCTCCCTCGAGGCCGACACCACCGCCAGCGAAGAGACCCGGCTGCGCCACCGCTACCTCGACCTGCGCCGGCCCCAGCTCCTGCGCAACCTGCGCACCCGTCACCGCGTCGCCCTCGCCATCCGGCGCTTCCTCGACCGCGAAGACTTCTACGAGATCGAAACGCCGTTCTTGACGCGCTCGACCCCCGAGGGCGCGCGCGACTACCTCGTCCCCAGCCGCGTCCACCCCGGCCACTTCTACGCGCTGCCGCAGTCGCCCCAGCTCTTCAAGCAGCTGCTGATGATCGCCGGCTTCGAGCGCTACTACCAGCTCGTGCGCTGCTTCCGCGACGAAGACCTTAGAGCCGACCGCCAGCCCGAGTTCACCCAGCTCGATCTCGAGATGGCTTTCGTCGCGCCCGACGCCGTCTTCCGCGTCGTCGAGGGCGCAATGAAGTTCGCCTTCGCCGCCGCCAACATCTCGGTGATGCCGCCCTTCCCGCGCTTGACCTACGCCGAAGCGCTGGCGCGCTTCGGCACCGACAAGCCCGACACGCGCTTCGGGCTGGAGCTGGCCGAGGTGTCGGCGGTCTTCAAGGCGGCGCGCGAGGCGCTGAAGATCGAAATCCCTGTCCACGCTTTCGTCGTGCCCGGCGCGGCCGAAACCTCGCGCAAGCAGCTCGATGGTTTCGCCGAGTTCGTCAAAGCGCAGGGCGGCCGCGCGCTTTACTACGCCAAGGTCGGGGAGAAGAGCGTCGAGTCGCCGCTCGAAAAAACTTTGAGCAGCCGCGGACTGGAGTGGTTGCAGGAGGCGACCAAAGCTGCGGCCGGCGACCTGATTCTCATCGTGCCCTCCGACCCGGCCCAGGTGGCCGGCGCGCCCCACGCCCCCACCACCACCGTCATCGGCGCGCTGCGCTCGCACGTCGCCCAAGAGCTGAACCTCATTCCCGCGGGCAAGTGGAACTTCCTCTGGGTGACCGACTTTCCTTTGTTCGAGTGGAGTCCGGCGGAGAAGCGCTGGGTCAGCTCGCACCACCCCTTCACCGCGCCCGCCGATGAAGATTTGGACAAGCTCGAGTCCGATCCGGGGCGCGCGTGCTCGAAGGCCTACGACCTGGTCTTGAACGGCTGGGAGCTCGGCTCGGGCTCCATCCGCATCCACCGCCAGGACGTCCAGCAACGCATCTTCCGCGTGCTGGGCCTCTCGGACGAAGAGGCGAAGGAGCGTTTCGGGTTTTTCTTGGAAGCCTTGACCTATGGCACGCCGCCCCACGGCGGCATTGCGCTGGGGCTCGACCGCGTGGTGGCGCTCCTCTGCGGCGAGAAGTCGTTGCGCGAGGTTATCGCCTTCCCCAAGACCACCCAGGCGCAGGACCTCATGGCCGACGCCCCCGCCCGCGTCGCCGACGCGCAGCTCGACGAGCTCGGCCTCGCCCTGAAGCCCCCCAAGAAAAACTGATGGCTTCAATTCGGATTCTCTCCGACAACTTGGTGAACAAGATTGCCGCGGGGGAGGTGATCGAGCGCCCGGCGTCGGTGGTCAAGGAGCTGCTCGAGAACGCGCTCGACGCCGGGGCGCGGCGCATCCGCGTCGAGGTTGAGGCCGGCGGCCGGCGGCTCATCCGCGTCGCCGACGACGGCTGCGGGATGAGCCACGACGACGCCCTGCTCGCCTTCGAGCGCCACGCCACCTCGAAGCTGCGCACCGTGGACGACCTGCTCGCCATCGCCACGCTCGGCTTCCGCGGCGAAGCACTGCCCTCCATCGCCAGCGTCAGCCGGGTGGCGCTCGAGACGCGCCCCGCCGAACAGGCCAGCGGCACGCGCATCGAAATCCACGGCGGGCGCATGCTGGCGGCGAAAGACGTCGGCTGCCCGCCCGGCACACAGGTCGAAGTCCGCAGCCTGTTCTACAACGTCCCGGCGCGGCGGAAGTTCCTGCGCTCGGAGACGACCGAGCTCGGCCACATCGCTTCGCTCGTCACTCACTACGCGCTGGCGCACCCGGAGATCAGCTTCGCGCTCAAGTCGGGCACACACACCATCCTCGACGCTGCGCCCGTCGCCGGACTCCCCGAGCGGCTCTACCAGGTGCTCGGCCGGGCGACGCTCGAAGAGCTGATTGATATCGGACGCCTCCGCGCCCCGCTCCCCGCCACGCGGCCCGACACCTGGTTTGCCCCGGAACCAGTGGAGCCCGAGCCGCCGGGCGACATCGTCGCGCAAGGGTTCGTCTCGCGCCCCGAAGTGCAGAAGGCGTCCTCGAACACCATCTACATCTTCATCAACCGGCGGCTGGTGCGCGACCGCATCTTGCTCAACGCGCTGCGCGAGGCCTACCGGCACGTCCTGCCGGCGCGCGCCTATCCGATGGCCTTGCTGTTCTTGGAGCTGCCGGCGAAGGAAGTGGACGTCAACGTCCACCCGCAGAAGATCGAGGTGCGCTTCCGGCAGCAGGGGTTCGTCTACGATTTTGTGCAACAGGCGGCGAAGCAGGCGTTGAGCGCGGCGCGGCCGGTGGCGCGGTTCGCGCCGGCCGCCAAGCCCGGTGGCACCGGCTTGTCCCGAGCGGAGTCGAGGGACGTCTCGCCGGTGGTTCCTGAAGCGGTTCGGCTCGAGGCCGAAGCGCCGGCCATCGAGAGCTTCGAGCTCGAGCCGGCGCATCTGCCTCCTCTGGCGCAGCGTTTGCCCTTCACGGCCACCGGCGAGACGCCGGTGCCACAAGGAATGCCGGGGGCACGACTGGTGCCAGCGGCCGTGGCGGTGGCGGCGCCGACGGCGACGGAGCTCGCCGGGCTGAAGCCTCTCGGGCAAGTCTCGAACAGCTTCATCGTGGCGGTGAACGCCTCGGGCCTGTGGCTGGTGGACCAGCACGTGGCCCACGAGCGCGTGCTGTTTGAAAGCCACCGGCGGGCGCGCCGGGCGGGCGCCGTGGAAGGCCAGCGGCTGCTGACGCCGGTGCTGGTCGAGCTCACACCCGAGCAGGGAGTCCTCTGGGAGCGGCTGCGCGCCGAGCTTGAAGCCAACGGCTTCGAGATGGATGCGATGGGTGCGCGCACGGTGGCGGTCCGGGCGGCGCCGGCCGGCATCGCCGCCGGCGGCATCGAGCGGCTGCTGCGGGAGATCTTCGACACGGTGGAGCGCGAAGCGCGGCAGGAGTCGCTCGACGCCCTGCAGCAGAAGATCGCCGCCTCGGTCGCCTGCCACGCCGCCATCAAGGTGAACATGCCGCTGACGGCGGACAAGATGGACTGGCTGCTGGCGGAGCTCGGCCGCACCGAAAACCCGGCCACCTGCCCGCACGGGCGGCCCATCGTGCTGCACTACTCGCTGCGCGACATCCAGCGCGCCTTCAAGCGGATTTGACCGTGGGCGACAAGCGCATCGTCATCGCCATTGACGGGCCCTCGGGGGCGGGGAAGTCGACCGTGGCGCGGGCTGTAGCCGAGCGGCTGGGCTACTTGTACGTCGACAGCGGCGCCATGTACCGCGCCGTGGGCCTGG
>MEKM01000166.1:4774-6564 GCA_001766965.1 Acidobacteria bacterium RIFCSPHIGHO2_01_FULL_67_28
CGCGTGCGGGTGGACGGCCGCGACGTCACCGACGCCATCCGCCGGCCGCCGGTGGCCCAGGCGGCCTCGGTGGTGGCGACCATCCCGGCGGTGCGCGAGCTGCTGGTCGCCCAGCAACAGCGCATCGGCGCCGGCGGCGGCATCGTGATGGAGGGCCGCGACATCGGCACGGTGGTCTTTCCGCGGGCCGAGCTCAAGGTCTTTGTCACCGCCTCGGTCGACGAGCGCGCCCGGCGGCGCTACGAGCAGCAGCGCGAGCAGGGGATCGAGAGCTCGCTCGAGAAGACGCGGCAGGAAGTGGCCGAGCGCGACTACCGCGACGCGACCCGGAAGGTTTCCCCGCTCGTGCAGGCCCCGGACGCGGTCTATCTCGAAAGCACGGCGCTCACCGCCGAGGACGTGGTGGACGTCATCGTCCGCCTGGCGGAAAAGAAAGTCGAAGAGTCGAAGAGTCGCAGAGTCTAAGAGTCGCAGAGTCTAAGAGTCGCAAAGCCTCCCCGCCCGCCGGTGTGTGGAGCACGGGTCTTCAGAGAAGTTCTGTCATTCTGAGCGAAGCGAAGAATCTCAATCGGAGTAAGTGGCTAGGTTGAGATTCTTCGTCGCCCCGCGCGGAGTTACCCCGTCGTTCCGAGCGAAGCGAGGAACCTGCTTGTGCGTGGATGCGAGCTAGGCCGGTGGGCGGGGCTCCTCAGAATGACAAACGGAGCACGGGTCGCGGGTCGCGAACCGCGGCTCTTAGCCGCCGCCGCCGGACATGGAGGCGAGGAACTCGGCGTTCGACTTGGTCTTCGACAGCTTGTCGATGATGAGCTCCATGGCCTCGACCGGGGAGAGCGGGTTCAGCACCTTGCGCAGGATCCAGACGCGGGTCAGCTCGTCCTTGGGCATCAGCAGCTCTTCCTTGCGGGTGCCGGAGCGGTTGATGTCGATGCAGGGGAAGACGCGCTTGTCCATCAGGCGGCGGTCGAGCAGGACTTCCAGGTTTCCGGTGCCTTTGAACTCCTCGAAGATGACGTCGTCCATGCGCGAGCCGGTGTCGACCAGGGCGGTGGCGACGATGGTGAGGCTGCCGCCTTCCTCGACGTTGCGGGCGGCGCCGAAGAAGCGCTTGGGGCGCTGCAGCGCGGTGGACTCCAGGCCGCCCGAGAGCACTTTGCCCGAGGGCGGCACCACCTGGTTGTAGGCGCGGGCCAGCCGGGTGATGGAGTCGAGCAGGATGACGACGTCGCGCTTGTGCTCGACCAGGCGCTTGGCCTTCTCGATGACCATCTCGGCCACCTGCACGTGCCGCTGCGGGGGCTCATCGAAGGTCGAGCTGATGACCTCGGCGGCCTTGACGTTGCGCTGCATGTCGGTGACTTCTTCGGGGCGCTCGTCAATCAGCAGGATGATGGTCATCACCTCGGGGTGGTTGACGGCGATGGAGTTGGCGATGGCCTGCAGCATCATGGTCTTGCCGGCGCGCGGCGGGGAGACGATGAGGCCGCGCTGGCCCTTGCCGAGCGGGCAGAGCAGGTCGAGCGCCCGGCCGACGATGTTCTCCTTGGTGGTCTCGAGCTTGAGCCGCTCCAGCGGGTAGAGCGGCGTGAGGTTGTCGAAGAAGATCTTGGTGCGGGCGACCTCCGGGTCTTCGAAGTTGACCGCGTCCACCTTGATGAGGGCGAAGTAGCGCTCGCCGTCCTTGGGCGGGCGCACCTGGCCGCTCACCGTGTCGCCGGTGCGCAGGTCGAACTTGCGGATCTGCGAGGGCGAGACGTAGATGTCGTCCGGGCCCGGCAGGTAGTTGTAGT
>MEKM01000167.1 GCA_001766965.1 Acidobacteria bacterium RIFCSPHIGHO2_01_FULL_67_28
AAACCACTCGGAGGCGCTGGCGCGGCTGTGGACGGAGGTCGGCGGGAAAGTCATCGACATGGCCGAGGATTTTCCAGAAGAGAAGTACGATTTCAAGCCCACCCCCGAGGTGCGCAGCTTCGCCGAGCAGATGCTGCACGTCGCCGGCGGCAACTACCTCTTCATGGACCTGGCGCAGGGCAAGCGCCCCGGCGCGGAAGACTTGTCGCGCGAGAAGTACAAGACCAAGGCCGAGATCGTCGCCGTGCTGAAGAAGTCGGTCGAAGAGGGCGCGGCCTTCATCCGCCAGCAGGGCGACGCCGGGTTGGCGAAAGCCGTCAAGTTTCCCTGGAGCCAGACCCCGACCAACGGGACCGGCCTGTGGGGCGAGGCCATCGGGCACGTGGGAGAGCACTACGGGCAGCTCGTCGTCTACTACCGCGTGAACGGGCTGGTGCCGCCGGCCTCGCGCCCGCGGCGTTGATTCACTCGTAGCGCAGGCAGGCGTGCCTGCCGGAGCTACTCATAGCGCAAGCAGGCGACCGGGTCGAGCGCGGCGGCGCGCGTCGCCGGGTAAATCCCGAAGAAAAGCCCGACGCCAACCGACAAGGCAAAGCCCGCCGCCACCCAGAAGGCCGAGAGCTCCGCCGGCAGGTCGGGGAAGGCCCAGCGCGTGACAGCCACCAGGGCCGCTCCCAGCAGAATACCGAGCACGCCGCCGAACGAGGTCAAGGTAACCGCTTCAGTGATGAACTGCCGGCGGATGTCGGCGCGGCGCGCGCCCGCCGCCTTGCGCAGGCCGATCTCGGCGGTGCGCTCGGTGACCGACACCAGCATGATGTTCATCACCCCGATCCCGCCCACCACCAAACTGATGGAGCTGATCACCAGGGTCAGGAGCACGATGGCGCCGGTCAACTGCTTCCAGAGGTCGTAGACGAACTGGGGCAGGGTGACCTCGAAGTCGTTCTCCTTGTGCGGCGGCACGTGCCGGCGGCGGCGGAGGATTTCGACGACTTCCTCCTCGGCGCGCGGGAGCAGCGTCGGGTCGGCCGCGGCCACGCCGAGGATCTGCTCCTCAATCTCCGGCCAGAGTTTGTTGAAGGTGCGGTAGGGAATGACGATGACGTCGTCCAGGCCCGGTCCGCCGAACAGCCCCTGGTGTTTTTCCCAGACGCCGATGACTTCAAACTCCAGGCCGTTGAGGCGCAGGGTCTGGCCGACGGGGTCGAGCGGGCCGAAGAGCGAGTCGGCGATGGCCAGGCCGATCACGCCCACCCGCGCGCTGTGGGCGTCCTCGGCTTCGGTGAACATCCGGCCTTTGTTGACGACGAAGAGCGGGAAGGCGCGGGTCATCGCCGGCTCGGCGCCACGGACGAGTGGAACGTCGACGCGGTGATTGCGGAAGCGCACTTCGGTTGTCTGCCCGAAAAGCGGGAAGCGGGTCAGCATGGGGGTGGCGATGACGCAGGTGCGGCACTGCTCGACAATGGCGCGGGCGTCGGCGGCGGTCAGGTGCTTGCGCCGGCGGATGTCCTCCGTCCAGTTCTCGACCGGCACGAAGGCGGGGAAGCGCGAGACCAGAAAGGTGTTCGAGCCCAGCTCCTGCACCTTGCCGTCCACGTAGAGGTTGAGGCCGTGGATGATGGCGGCGACGCTGATGACCGAAAGCACGCCGATGGCGACGCCCAGCACGGTCAGGGTCGAGCGCAGCTTGTGGGCGCGCACCATTTGCGCCGCCGTGCGGATGCTCTCTTCCCAGGAAGCGCGCATCATTCGCTCCGCAGCGCCACCGCCGGGTCGAGCCGGGCGGCGCGCAGGGCGGGGTAGAGCCCGAAGCTCACCCCGATGACCACCGACAGCAGCAGGCCCGCCAGCGCCACCCAAAGCTTGACGGCGGCCGGGAAGGGCGTGAACTGCGCCAGCAGCAGCGCCACCAGAAAGCCCAGGACCACGCCCAGGCCGCCGCCCACCAGGCACTGGCCCAGCGCTTCGAGAAGAAAATGTTGCAGGATGTCCCGCCGCGTCGCCCCCACCGAGCGCCGGATGCCGATCTCCTTGACGCGCTCGGTGACCGACACCAGCATGATGTTGGTGATGACGATGCCGCCCACCACCGAGGCCACCGCGGAGATGAGCACGAAGACGAGGAAGAAAACGGCGCTGATGTCTTCCCAGAGCTTCAGGTAGGTTTCAGCCGTGGTGAGGAAGAAATCGTCGGGCGCGGCGTAGCCCAGCCCGCGTTGCCGCCGCATCAGGGTGTGGACTTCCTCCAGCGTCGCCGGCAGCTCCCGTTCCGACGGGGCCTGGACTTTCAACGTCAGGCTGTGCCGGCTGCCGAAGAGCCGTTCGAACGTCCCCAGCGGGATGATGACGAAGTTGTCCTGGTCCTGGCCGAGGATGGAGCCGATCTCGTCGGCGACCCCGATGATGACGAACTCCTCGCCGCGGAGGCGCAGGCGCTGGCCGAGCGGATCGGCGGCGGGGAAAAGTTGTTCCACCACATTGTGGCCGAGGAGCACGACGCGGGCAGCCTGGCGGTCTTCCCCTTCGGTAAAGTAGCGCCCGGCGGCGAGGTCGAGCGTCGAGATGAGCGCCATCTCCGCGCTTTCGCCCTGGATTTCGATGTCCGGCAGGCTGCGGTTGGCGGAGCGCACGCGCCCGACGGTTGAGACCGCGGCCCCGACGCGCAGGCAGCGGCGGCAGCCGGCCGCCACCGCGCGCCAGTCTTCCCGGGTGAGGTCGCGATGCTTCAGGGCGCGCAGAAAATCTTCGAAGCGGATGGGCACCTGGGGGAGCTTCGACACCTCCAGGACATGGGTGCCGAGGTTGGCCAGCTTCTCCTGGACGTACACGTTGGCGCCCTGCACGAGCGTCATCACCAGGATGAGCGAGCTCACCGCGATGATGAGCCCGAGCAGGGTGAGCAGGCTGCGCAGCTTGTGGGCGACGAGGGAGCTCATCGCCAGCCGCAAGGCTTCCGCCGGGTTCACCATCCTGCTTCTCCGTGTGCTATCGTGAGGGCGGACGGAGAGACATGCAAGGGAGATTGCGATGAAGCGCCGTTGGCTCCTGCTCGCCTGCCTGCTGCTTGTCCCGCTGGGCGGGGCCGCCCAGACCAGCCTGGCCGATGACGAGGCCATCCGGCTGCTCTACGACAATTTCTTCGGCGCCTTCCGCCAGGGCGGGGCCCAGGGCGTGGTGGCCTACCTGCGCCAGAGCGGCTCCATCGAGGACGAGGTCTTGCGGAGCCTGGAGCGGCGGACGCAAGCCATCGAGCGCAATCCCTTCATCGGCCGGCCGGACTCTTTCGTCGTCGTCCACCAGACCGAGATCGCCGGCGCCCCGCGCTACCGCACCGTCTACGCCCTCACCCACCACGACAGCCGCCCCCTCGGCTGGCGCCTGCGCTTCTACAAGAAAGTCACCGGCGTCTGGGTCTTCACCGACGTGCAGTGGGAGGAGCAGTACGTCGAGGATTTCCTCAAGATGTCAGAGCTCGAGTTCGCCGCCTACCGGCGCATGCTCGAGCGCCCGCGCTCGGAGCGCCCGGAACGCTAGTACCGTTCCAACCTCCCTGGCCGTCGCTGCACAACTCCTAGCCGACCTCCCCGAAGAAGGAAGGCCGGGAGCGGCGCACCCCGGGTTGGAACGGCACTAGTAGAACTCCCGGTCGGTGTCGAGGAGCAGCGTGACCGGCCCGGCGTTCACCAGCTCCACGTCCATCATCGCCTGGAAGACCCCGGTTTCGACCTTCAGGCCCAGCGCCCGCAGCGCGGCGACGAACTCCTCGTAGAGCGCCCGCGCCTGCTCGGCCGGGGCGGCGCGGTCGAAGCTCGGCCGGCGGCCCTTGCGGGTGTCTCCGTACAACGTGAACTGGCTGATGGCCAGCACCGCCCCGCCGACCTCCTGGAGCGAGAGATTCATCTTGCCCTCGGGGTCGTTGAACAAGCGCAGGCCGGCGACTTTTTCGGCGAGTTGCTGCGCTGCGGCTTCGGTGTCAGTGCGGGCCACGCCCACGAGCGCCACGATGCCGGCGCCGATCTCGCCGGTTACCTGGCCGTTCACCCGCACCCGCGCCTGCGCCACCCGCTGCACCACCGCCCGCATCCGGTCCCCCTTGTGGTCTCCGGCGCCATTGTCGGCGTACCGGGGCGTCCGGGTCAATCACCCGAGTCGCGGCGAAAATCTCTTGACTCTATAGTGGGCTATAGGGTTTAGATTCTCCCCATGACAGCAGGGGCGAGGATCGGAGCCGTGGCGCGGACGGCGGGCGTCAGCGTGCAAACCGTTCGGTACTACGAGCGCGCCGGGCTGCTACCACGGCCGCCGCGCACTCCGTCCGGCTACCGCATTTACTCGCCCGAAGCAGCGGCGCGGCTCCGCTTCATCAAGCAGGCGCAGGCCGTCGGGTTTTCGTTGGAGGAGGTGCGGGAGATACTGCGGCTCAAGTACAACGGCCGCTCGCCCTGTGAGTGCGTGCGGGGGATGCTGGAGGAGAAACTAGTGCGGGTGGAACGAGAGATGGAGACGCTGCGACGCTTCCGGAACGAGCTGCGGCAGACGCTGGGGCGGGCCCGAAAGCTCCCGCACTTGCCCCACTCGGCCAGCGCCATCTGCCCTATCATTGAGATCCAATCAACCAAGAAACCAAGGGGTGAGAAGCGATGAGGAAGCTGCTCTTCAGAGTCGTGCTGGGAGTGGGAGCTTTGCTGCTGATCGGCGGCGGGTTGCTGCTGGCGACGGGCCAGAAGTCGGGCTGCCCGCACGGCTGCTGCACCGGGCCGGACGACTGCCCGACGCCGAGCTGTTGCGCCCGGAAGTAGCCGCTCCTCACTCTTCTTTCAGCGCGGTGTCGTAGTCGAGCTCGAGCGGCGGCGGCGCGCCGCCGGGGCCTTTCAGGTAGTGCTCCATCCATTGCAGCATCCGCAGACAATAGTCAAAGCGCGAAGCGGCGCGGCGGAAGCCGTGCGGCTCGCCCGCATAGAACACCAATCGCACCGGCGCCTGGCTGCGGAGCTTCAGGTGGCGGTAAAGCTCCATGGACTGGCTGGGGTGGACGCGGGTGTCCTCTTTGCCGTGGGCGATGAGCGTGGGCGTGCGCGCCTTGCCGGCGTGGTAGATGGGGCTGCGGTCGAGGAAGAGCTGCCAGTTCTCCCAGGGACGCCAGCGCTGGTGGACCAGGCGCATCTCTTCGGGGATGTCGCTCGTGCCTTCCTTCGATACGTTGTCGCTGATGCCGAAGAGCGCCACGCTGGCGGCGAAGCGGTCGGAATAGTAAGTGGCGCCCCAGGCGGACGCGTAGCCGCCGTAGGAGCCGCCGGTGATGCCGACGCGGGCGCGGTCGACCAGGCCGGCGGCAATCAGGTGGTCCACGCCGTCCACGAAGTCGTCGAACTCCCTGCCGGCAAAGTCGCCATAGTTGAGCTTGGAGAAGGCGACACCGCGCCCGGTCGAGCCGCGATAGTTCGGATAGAAGACGGCGAAGCCGCGCGCCGCGCCCATCTGCCCCGGGGAGGCATAGTTGGTGAGCCAGCCGTTGCGGTAGTGCGCTTCGGGGCCGCCGTGGACGACGAGGATGAGCGGGTAGCGCTTGCCTTTTTCTTCGTTGAGCGGGCGAATCAGGAGGCCTTCAATCTCCAACCCGTCGCGGGCCTTGTAGCGGACAACTTCCTGCGCGGCAAGCGCCATGTCGGCGAGCCAGGGGTTGCTGTCGGTCAGCCGCTGCGGCCCGGCCTCGCCGTGCTTCATCGTGAAGACTTCGGAGGGATGCGCGGAGCTTTCGCCCGCGAAAGCGGCGGCGAGGCCGTCGCGAGAGAGTGTGAAGCCCGTGAGCACGGGGCCGCCGGCCGAGATGAGGGTCTTGCGCCCGGTGCCGTCGGCGTTGATCCGGTTGAAAGTCGTCCAGACGCCTTCGCCACCGAGGAACATTACCGTATCGGCGCCCTGCCAGGCGATGTCGCTGACGTGGCCCTCGTAGCCGGGCAGCAAGTCGCGCAGTCCCGAAGCTTCGGGACCTCCGGCGGCGGGTTCACCCTGAACGGGTTCACCGTGAACGGGCGCCACCATCAGGCGCCCCGCGGCGGGGTCGTTGATGTCCGCGGCGGAAACCATCGCCAACTGCTTCCCGTCGGGACTCCAGGCGACTTCGCCGAGCTTGCCGGGGTTGTCGAAGCGCGCCAGCACTTTGCCGGTGTCAGCGTCGACGACGTGCACTTTGCGGCTCATCAAGTCGTCATCCACGAGCGGCGTGGGAGCGAGCGCCACCACCAGGCGGTTGTCCACGGGACTCCAGTGCAGCTCGGAGGCTGACCCGGGCAGCTCGAGGGCGCGCGGCTTCTCGGCCTTTTCTCCGACCGCGGCGATCCACACGTGCACGGGGGGCACGTCTTCTTCGTAGATTTGCTGCGAGAAACCTTTCTCCTTGAGCTTCTTCTTCGCGGCCGTCTCGGGCATGGCGGCGAGGAAGGCGACGCGCTTGCCGTCCGGGCTCCAGGAGTAGGCGGTGATGTCGGTCTCGAAGGCGAGGGCGCGGCGGGCCTCGCCGCCGTCCACCGGAATGACGTAAAGGGAGCGATAGTCGTCCCCTTCGCGCTTGGCGAGGAAAGAGATCTTCTTGCCGTCGGGTTTCCAGGCCACGCCGCTGACGTTGACCTGGCCGGCGACGTAGCGGCGCGAGACGCCGCTCGAGTCGACCACGTGCAGCTCGGCCCAGGCCGGGCCGTCTTTCTCGGCGAGGGGCGGCCGCGGGACGGTCAGCACGTAGGCGATGCGGCTGCCGTCGGGGGAGATGACGGCGGCGGCGACGCTGTGGAGCTTGGCCACGTGGCGCGGGGCGAAAGGCTCTTTGGCGGCGAGGGGCGCCGCCGCCAGCGCCGCTAGCAGTAGGGCCAGCGCGAGAATCCGGACGCGAGAAGTCTTGGTCATCGGAGTTCCTTTCCGGTCCGCGCCGTGTGCAGGCTACTTGCCCTTTTCGTACACGATGCGGCCGTCAAAGATAGTGTAAAGCACCTGGGTCTCGAGCAATTCCTTGGGCGGCCGCGAGAGGATGTCGCGGTCGAGCACCACTACGTCAGCGAGCTTGCCTTCCTTCAGGGAGCCTTTGATGTTCTCTTCGAACGTGGCGTAAGCATTGGCGACGGTGAAGAAGCGGATGGCTTCCTCCATGGTCACCCGCTGCGCCGGGAACCAGCCCTCGGGGGGCTGCCCGGTCAAGGTCTGGCGGGCGACCGCGGCGTAGATGCCGAGCAGGGGATTGATGGGGTAGTAGGAAGCGTTGGTGCCCGGCCAGTCGGAGCCGAAGCTCATCGCCGCGCCGCCCTCGATCAGCGAGCGGAAAGCGTAGGCGCCGCGGGCGCGCTCCGGCCCGATGCGCTCCTCCATCCAGCGCATGTCGTCGATGCAATGGTAGGGCTGCACCTCGGCGATGAGCCCGAGCTTGCCGAAGCGGGCGAAGTCGTCGGGGTGGACGACTTGGGCGTGCACCACGCGGAAGCGGCGGTCGCGCGGCGGATTTTCGGCGAAGACTTTTTCGTAGGTGTCGAGCAGGAGGCGGTTGGCGTGGTCGCCGATGGCGTGGACGCTGATGGTGAAGCCGGCGAGGTCGGCGTCGTGGAGGAGCCGGTAGAGGTTGCCCTCGGGGAACATGACGTCGCGCAGCCGGCCGCGGTTGTCCGGCTGGTTCGCGTAGGGCTCGAAGAAGAGCGCGGTGGAGTTTCCCATGATGCCGTCCACCCAGGCTTTCAGCCCGCCCAGGCGGATGTACTGGTCGCCCCAGCCGCCGGTGGCGGCGGGGACGCGGTAGGAGCGGATGTAGTCGCGGACCTTTTCCCACTCGCTCAACCACATCCGCGCCCAGACGCGGGCGGTGAGCAGCTCTTCTTTCTGGAGCT
>MEKM01000168.1 GCA_001766965.1 Acidobacteria bacterium RIFCSPHIGHO2_01_FULL_67_28
CGCCGTGAAGCCGGAGATGTTCCGCCGCAGCTACGCCAACGTCTGGGACGGCGGCGAAGCCTGGAAGAAGATTCCGGTCACAGGCGGCGCGCTCTACGAGTGGAACCCGGACTCGACCTACATCCAGGAGCCGCCCTTCTTCCTGGAGCTGACAACGGAGCCTGCGCCGGTGCGTGACCTGCGCGGGGCGCGCGCGCTGGCGCTCGTCGGCGACTCCATCACCACCGACCACATCTCGCCCGCGGGCTCCATCCCCAGGGACGGCCCCGCCGGGCGCTACTTGATCGAGCGCGGCGTCGAGTCGCGCGACTTCAACTCCTTCGGCTCGCGCCGGGGGAACGACCGCGTGATGGTGCGGGGCACGTTCGGGAACATCCGTCTGAAAAACCTGCTCGTGCCGGGGGTCGAAGGCGGCGTGACCGTGCACTTCCCGAGCGGGGAGCGGATGAGCATCTACGAAGCGGCGATGCGCTACCAGCAGGAGGGCGTGCCGCTCGTCGTGATTGCCGGCAAAGAATACGGCAGCGGCTCTTCGCGCGACTGGGCGGCCAAAGGGACGCTCCTGCTCGGCGTGCGCGCCGTGCTGGCCGAAAGCTACGAGCGCATCCACCGGGCGAACCTCGTCGGGATGGGCGTGCTGCCCCTCCAGTTCAAGGAAGGAGAGAACGCCGCCGCGCTCGGCTTGGCCGGGCAGGAGGTTTTCGACATCACGGGTCTGGGCGACGATATCAAGCCGCGCGCGGAAGTGAGCGTGACGGCCACCGCGCCCGACGGAAAGAAAAAGACTTTCCAGGCGATCGCCCGGCTCGACTCCGGCGTCGACGTCACCTACTACCGCCACGGCGGCATCCTCCCCACCGTCCTGCGCAGCTTCCTCCACAAGAGCTAGCCGCGCGGCTTGCTTTCTTTCCGCTCTGCTACTAAAATTATTGTTTGCCCCGCCCCGCCGATGGCGGGGGCAGCCCCACCTGGAATGGAGAGTCTTCATGCGCCAGTCCTATAGTGGAGTAGCCGTCCCCGCGGACGGCGAGGTTATCCGCTACGAGAACGGAAAGTTCATCGTCCCCGACCGCCCCATCATCCCTTTCATCGAAGGCGACGGCACCGGCCGCGACATCTGGAAGGCTTCGAAGCGCGTCTTCGACGCGGCGGTGGAGAAGTCCTGCGGCGGCACGGGCAAGCGCAAGATCGCCTGGCTCGAAGTGTTCGCCGGCGAGAAGGCCTTCAACACCTTCAAGACCTGGTTGCCGGACGACACGGTCGAGGCCATCCGCGACTTCCGCGTCGCCATCAAAGGCCCGCTGACGACGCCGGTGGGCGGCGGCATCCGCAGCCTGAACGTCAGCCTGCGGCAGATCCTCGACCTCTACGCCTGCGTGCGGCCGGTGAAGTGGATTCCGGGCGTGCCCTCCCCGGTGAAGCACCCGGAGCGGATGAACGTCATCATCTTCCGCGAGAACACCGAGGACGTCTACGCGGGCATCGAGTGGGTGTCGGGCTCGGCGGAAGCGAAGAAGATGATTGAGCTCGCCGGGCAGCTCGGGAAGAAGATCCGCCCCGACAGCGGCATCGGCATCAAGCCCATCAGCCCGACGAGCACGAAGAAGCTGGTGCGCAAGGCCATCCAGTACGCGCTCGACCACGGGCGCAAGACCGTGACGCTCGTCCACAAGGGCAACATCATGAAGTTCACCGAGGGCGCCTTCCGCGACTGGGGCTACGAGCTGGCCAAGGCCGAGTTCCGCGGGCAGATTGTTACCGAGCGGGAAAGCTGGATCCTCGACAACAAAGAAAAGAACCCGAACCTCACGATTGAAGCCAACGCCGCCCTGGTGGAGCCGGGCTTGGAGAGCTGGCCGGCGGAAAACAAGGAGCCAATCTACAGGGAAGTGAAAGAATGCCTGGAGGCCATCGGGAAGACGCACGGGAACGGCCAGTGGAAGAAGAAGCTGATGGTGAACGACCGCATCGCCGACTCGATGTTCCAGCAGGTGCAGACGCGGGCGGATGAGTACGACATCGTCTGCACGCCCAACCTGAACGGGGATTATTTGTCGGACGCCTGCGCGGCGCAGATCGGCGGGCTGGGAGTAGCCCCGGGCGCAAACATCGGCGACGGCTACGGGTTGTTCGAAGCGACGCACGGCACGGCGCCCAAGTACGCCGACAAGGACGTCATCAACCCGAGCTCGGTGATGCTTTCGGGCGTCCTGATGTTCGAGTTCATGGGCTGGAAAGACGCGGCGGAGCTCATCGAGCAGGGCATTGCCAAGACCATCGCGCAGAAGACGGTGACCTACGACCTCGAGCGCCTGATGGAAGGCGCCAAGAAGGTCAAGACCAGCGAGTACGCCACCGCCATCATCAACAACATGTAGCGGTGGGGTCGCCACTCCAGTGGCGACAGGAGAGTCTATCCATGCGGAAAAAGGTCACGGTGGTGGGAGCGGGGATGGTGGGCGGGACGACCGCGCACCGGCTGGCGGACAAGGAACTCTGCGACGTCGTCCTGACCGACATCATCGAGGGCCTGCCGCAAGGCAAGGGACTCGACCTGGCCGAGTCGGCCCCCATCGAGGGTTACGACTCCCGCGTCCTGGGCACGAACGACTACAAGGACACGGCCAACTCCGACATCGTCGTCATCACCGCCGGCATTCCGCGCAAGCCGGGGATGAGCCGCGACGACCTGCTGAAGACCAACTACAACATCGTCAAGGAGACCACCGAGAAGGTGGTGAAGTATTCGCCGAACTCCATTCTCATCATCGTGTCCAACCCGCTCGACGCCATGGCGCAGACGGCCTACAAAGCGAGCGGGTTTTCGAAGAACCGCGTCCTCGGGATGGCGGGCGTTCTGGACTCGGCGCGCATGCGGACCTTCATCGCCGAGGCGCTGGACGTTTCGGTCGAAAACGTCACCGCTTTCGTGCTGGGTGGGCACGGGGACACCATGGTGCCGCTGGCGCGCTACTCGACGGTGGCGGGCATCCCGCTGCCCGACCTGATGCCGAAAGAGAAGATTGACGCCATCATCAAGCGCACAGCGCAGGGCGGGGCGGAGATCGTCGGGCTGCTCAAGACCGGCAGCGCGTTTTATGCGCCCTCGGCGGCCATCGTGGAGATGGTGGAGGCGATCCTGAAGGACAAGAAGAAGATTCTCCCCTGCGCGGCTTACTTGGAAGGTGAGTACGGCATCAAGGGACTCTTCGTGGGCGTGCCGGTGAAGCTCGGGGCGCGGGGGATCGAGCAGGTTATCGAAATCAAACTGACGCCCGAAGAGCGCGTGGCGCTGGAAAAGTCCGCCGCCGCAGTGAAAGAGTTGGTCGAGATTATCGGGGTCTAGACTAGTCCAGCTTCACTTTCACCGCGGCGCCTTCCACTTTCACCTCGAAGGCCTGCACGCGGGCGTCGAAGGTGATGCAGTGGCCCGTGGCCAGCTCGTACTTGCAGGCCTCGACCGGGCACTGCACCAGGTCGCCGAACAAATCCCCCTGACTCAACGAGCCTTCATCGCGCGGACAGGTGTCTTCCAGAGCGAAGAACTGCCCGTCGAGGTTGAAGAGGGCGAGGGCCAGGCCGCGCACTTCGACTCGCTTGGTGGTGCTGGACGGGATGTCGCTGACGCGGGCGACCTCAACCCATTCCGCCACGGCGCGACCCTACTGCGGCTTGCTTGCTGCGGCGGGCTTGGCGGCGGGTGTCGGCGCTGGCCCGACGCGCTCGAGAATCACTTTCTTGAGCAGCACGGCGCTGCGCGGCTTGTCCTCGGCGTCGCGCGAGACATTGCCGATGGCGACGACGACGTCCTGCCCCTCGACCACTTGCCCGAAAACGGTGTGCTTGCCGTTGAGGTGCGGCGTGGCCGCGTGGGTGATGAAAAACTGCGAGCTGCCCGTGTTGGGGCCGGCGTTCGCCATCCCCAGGCGGCCGGGGCGGTCGAACTTGAGCCCGCTTTCGAATTCGTCCGGGATCTTGGCACTGGCGCGGTAGCCGCCGTCGGGCAGGTGCGCGCCCGTCTGAATCATGAAGTTGGGGATGACGCGGTGGAAGATGAGGCCGTCATAGAAGGGCTTGCCGCGGACAACGGCGCCGGTCGACTCCTGCCAGCCCTTCTGGCCGGTGGCCAGGGCGACGAAGCTGGCCACCGTCTTGGGGGACTCCTCCTCGAAAAGCCGGATGACGATCTTGCCCATCGAGGTGTCGAGCGTGGCGTAGAGGCCGGGCTCGCGCGCCGGCGCGTTCGGGGGAGCTTGCTGCTGCGCGGCGAGAACAAGCGGAAGAGCGAGCAGCAGGCAGACAACCAGAAAACGCTTCATCGGAAACGCTCCTTGTCAGCGGCCTAGAGTAGCCCGGGCGGAGTCGGCCTGCAAGCGGGCGGCCACCCGCTCGGCCTCTTCCAGGACGCGCAGGGTGTTGCCGCCGAGAATCTTCTTGATGTCCTTCTCCCGGTAGCCGCGGTCGAGCAGGGCTTGGGTGAGGCGGGGCAAGTAGCTCACGTCGTTCAAGCCCTCGGGCATGGTGGCGCCGTCGAAGTCCGACCCCAGGCCGACGTGGTCGGGGCCGACGAGCCGGACGGCGTGGTCGACATGCTCGACCACGCGCTCCCAGGACACCTTCGGCAGTTGGGCCTGGTAGTCCTTGAACAGCGCCTCGCGGGCTTCCGAGAGAGCGTGGTCGTCGTCTTTGTATTGCTCCGCCAGGGCCCGCATGCGGGCGCGGAGCTCGGGAGCGATCTTCTCGTAGGCGTCGGCGTAGGTCTGGTCGAGGAAGCCGATGTGGTAGTTGATCTGGATGACGCCGCCTTTCGCGGCCAGCGCTTTGATCATCTCGTCGGTCATGTTGCGCGGATGCTTGCAGAGGGCGCGGCAGGAGGAGTGCGAGGCGATCATCGGCGCCTGCGAGACCTCCAGCGCGTCGTAGAAGGCCTTGTCGGAGACGTGGCTGATGTCGACCAGCATCCCCAGCCGGTTCATCTCCCGCACCACCTCTTTGCCGAAGTCGGTCAGGCCGTTGTGCTTGGGCTCGTCGGTGGAAGAGTCCGCCCAGTTGTTGGCGAGCCCGTGGGTCAAGGTCATGTAGCGCACGCCGAGCTGATAGAAGAGGCGCAGCAGGCGCAGGTCGTCCGCGATGGGCGTGCCGCCTTCCACCCCCATCAGCAGCGCGATCTTTTTCTGCTTGTGGGCGCGGCGGACGTCGGCGGCGGTGGTGGCGAGCACCAGCTGGTCGGGATGGCGCGCCACCTGCTGGTTGACGCTGTCGATCAATTGCAGCGCGCGCCGCGTAGCCTCCAGCCCCTGGTGGCGGCGCATGTCCACGTAGATGGACATGAAGCCGGCGTCCAGTCCGCCTGCTTTCATGCGGGGCAGGTCGATGTGGCCCTTGGGGTCGCGCGGGGCGAGATCGAAGTCTTCGTCGAGGAACCGCTGGGGCGTGTCGATGTGGGTGTCAACGACGATGGCCTCGCGGTGCAGCTTGGCCGCGCGCGGGCTGACGTCGCCGG
>MEKM01000169.1:0-427 GCA_001766965.1 Acidobacteria bacterium RIFCSPHIGHO2_01_FULL_67_28
CGCGACCTTCAACAAGTCGTCGGCGCGCCCGGCGATGTGCAGGAAGCCGTCGGCGTCGAAGAAGCCCCGGTCGCCGGTGCGCAGCACCCCGTCCACGATTTTTTCCGCGGTGGCCTGCGGCTGGTTGTGGTAGCCGAGCATGACGTTGGGCCCTTCGACCGAAACCTCGCCGATCTCGCCCGCCGGCAGCGTGCGGCCGTCTTCGCGCAGCGTGACCTTTACTTCCGGCAGCGGCTTGCCCACGGTGTGCGCCCGGTGGGCGGTGGGCGCGTTCATGGAGATGACCGGGGCGGCCTCGGTGGCCCCGTAGCCCTGGAGGATGGGCTGGTGGAAGCGGGCTTCGAAGTCGTGCGCGACGATTTCCGACAGCCGCTCGGCGCCGGAGATGCACAGCCAGAGCGACCGGGTGTCGGCCGCGGTCGGCTCC
>MEKM01000169.1:442-5484 GCA_001766965.1 Acidobacteria bacterium RIFCSPHIGHO2_01_FULL_67_28
ACCGGGTGTCGGCCGCGGTCGGCTCCTTGACCAGCAGCCGGTACTGGCTCGGCACCGCCACCATCACCGTGATGCGCTGCTGCTCGATGGTCTGGAGCACCGTGCGCGGCACGAAGCGGTCGAGCAGCACCACCGTGCCCCCCGTCATCAGCGGCAGCATCAGCGTCACCGTCAGCCCGTAGGCGTGGAAGAGCGGCAGGATGGCCAGCATCACCTCGTCGTTCCCGAAGCCGGCCGAAACCCGGCAGCCGTCGGCGTTGGTGAGAATGTTCTTTTCGCTCAAGGCCACGGCCTTGGGCCGGCCGGTGGTGCCGGAGGTGTAGAGCAGCACGGCGGCATCGTGGGCGCGGTTGGCCGAAGGGCGGCCAGCGCCGGCGGCCATTTGCTCGACGAGCAGGGGCGCCGCCTTCGATTCCGCCAGCCGCGGCGCCAGCTCGCCCGCGGTGATGACGGTTTCGAGTCCGGCCTCGGCCGCCATCAGCGCCAGGAGCGGCGGGGGCGCCAGCGTGGGCAGCACCGCCACGGTCTTGCCCGCCTGGAGCGCGCCCAGCAGGCTCCAAACGAAGGCGGGGCTGTTCGGCAGGAAGAGCCCGACGATGTCGCCGCGGGCCTTGTCGGCCACCGCGGCGGCGGCCGCGGCGGCGCGGCGCTCGAGTTCGGCGTAGCTGATGCGGGTCTCGCCGGCGATGAGCGCGGGCCGGTCCGGCACGCGGGCCGCCGCCCGGCGCACCGCCGCCACGATGGCACTCTCCGGCATTCTAGCGGCTCTCCGTTACGAGGGATGCGCTTCAGGCTATCACGAAACTCCAAGCGGGAGAAGTCGCTGACCTCTCCGAGGTCTAATCAATCTTTCTCTCCGAGGTCTTAGCGGAAAGCACCCACATCTCGGGGTCCAGCTCGACTTTCTTGGGCGTTTCGGTGAGCTGGACGTAGACGGGTGTGGCCGCCCCGACGGCCCAGAGGGTGGCTTCGCCTTTGCGGTCACCGTCGAATTCGAACACCAAGGGGAGCGGCGTAGCCCAGTCCTCGGGCACATCCTCCTGGTATAGCGTGCCTTCGAGCATCAAAGTGTCGTCTGCCTGCTGGACCAGCCGGTATTCCAGGCGGTAGCTCGGCAGGCCTGTCCCGTAAACCCACTGGCGGAAGAACCAATCGAGGTCGGTCAACCCGAGCTCTTGGGCGATGGGCGATTGGGCAAAGTGGCGGGAAGCCATGGCCTGAAAGTCCTCGGTAGTCGCCCACCCGTTGCGATGAGTTTGGACGAAATCGGTCATCATGCTGGTGAAGCCCTCCGGGTTGCCGTCGGCCGGGTCGCTAAGCAGGTAGTGCAGCATGCGCAACACCAGCGCGCCCTTGCCGTAGGTCAAGACACCGAAGGCGCCGATCGTTACGCGTGAGCGGAGGCGATGGCCGCGGGTGATGGGGGCGATGAGGGCGGCGGGCTCCCGGCCGGCTCCGACATCGGTATTCACCGAGGTCCGGAGGGCTTCGCGGGTTCGCTGCACCCGCAGCCGTACCTCCTTCCAATTCACGCGCCGCCAGGCGTAGAGCATGCCGGAGTACTGCGCGAAACCCTCGGTGAGCCAGCGGTCGCGGTGAGAGCGCCAGCCGACTGCGTGGCCCCACCATTGATGAGCAATCTCGTGTGACACCAGGATGTATTCCGGAGTCCAGCCGCAGCCGCGCGCAGAGAGGAACAGCAAGCCGGGGAAGCTTTGCCCTCCTCCTATGGGAGCGAAGGCCAGGGTGAGTTGGCGATAGGGGTAGCTCCCGTAGATGCCCGCAAAATAGTGAATGCCATTCAGCAGTTCTGTAATCAGGAAATCTCTTTGCACGCGCCCGCCGGAACAATAGGTCACGGGGAAGTAGGCTCCCGCGGGCGTGTAAAGCTCTACGGGGATCTTGCGACCCTCCACTTCGGCGAACTCAGTCTTTAGTTGGAAAGGCCCGACGGCAAAGGTAGCGCCGTGAACAGGGTCCTGCATGAGATATCGAGTGCGTAGCTGTTCGGCGCTGTCGCTGACAGTGTTTTCCGGCTGGCGCACGCCGAGAGAAACGGGCCGATCTCGCTGCTGGTGACGAAAGACCAAGTCAAACCGGGAGCGCTGGCGGAATCCGTGTCGGGGGTACCACGTCGTGGCGGAACGCGGGTAATGGAAATGCTGCTCCCAGGTCCAGAGAGAGTCCTTGCCTTCGAGGCGGAGGCGAATAGGCATTCTTTCGTCCCTAGCCAGAGGACGCGGTAGAGCAACTGACAAGCCGGTCTCCCAGGGCTCTTGGATGGATTCCAGCGGTGTGCCGTCCGGCAGCTCTGCGCCCAGAAGCTTCATGCCTTTCTTGAGCCGTTCCCTGTCCCGCTCCTCCAAACCCTCGTTGAGGTTGAAGGGGACGAGGACGACGGCGTCGCCGCGCGAGACCAGGTCCATCTCCACGACCGTGCGGAGCCAGTGGTCCGGGTCAGTCACGTCGATGTCCATCCGGTACGCCGGGATGTCCACCAGGTCATAGGTGTCGGTGTATTCCTGCAAACCCTCCTGGATGTCCTCGAGAGCGGGGAAAGCGGTCCAGATATCAATGGGCTCGGTCGAATAGCGGTAGTGAAAGACAATGCCCTTTTCCCCCGCGTTAAGTCCGAAGATGCTTTGTAACGTGCGGCCCTGATAGTCGAGCAAGACGGTGAACCGGCCACGGTTGCCGCCCTCGAATTCGCCGAAGAAGAAGCCCGGCTGCTCCTGGTTGAGCAGAGAGAGCGCCAAGCGGGAGCTCAAGTTCAAGCCGGTTTCACGCAGGAGGCGCTCTTCCAGCTTGGCGGCGAGCTTGCGAGCGCGCTCGGCGGCGTGCCCCGGCCGCCGCCTCCCCCTGCCGATCTCCGCAAAGGTGTCGTCCGAGAAGCGCAGCACAGCCCGGGTGAAAGTGGCCTCCACCACGTCGGACTTCAGCAAGCGCTGCACGTTTTCCTTTTCCAGCTCGTCGTGCGGTTCTAGGCGGAGACTCCCCCGGCCGAAGAACACCGCGCCATGGATCCGACCATCAATCGGTTGGGCGAAATAAAACTCGCCATCAAAGAGGAGTTCGACGCGGTCGCGTCGTAGGATCAGCCTTTCCGCAGGGAGGCTGTCAGGGGAGAGTTGGAACGCCTTCAGCTTCTGATAGAGAGCCAGGGGCGACGGCTCGTCGGCTTGCAGCCGAGGAACGGCCCAGGCGACAAGCAAGAAGAGAATCATAAAGGTCCGGCGCATCGTGTCCCCCCACATCACCCGGGGCTCGCGCTTGCTGGCAGAGGACTGTACGACCGGGAGGGAAGAGAGTCAATCAGCGCCAGATGATGAGGCCGGTGGACATGCTGTGGTTGATGTCGGGGTGGGAGGGGAGCACGCGCACGGTGAAGCCGTGCATGCCGCTGCGCTCGCAGGGGATGACGCCGGTGTAGCGGTGGACGCCGGCTCCGGCCGGGCCCGCCAGGGTCATGGCCGCGGTGGCGGGCTGCACGATCTGCCGCTCGGCATTGAGCGGCCCGTAGTAGATCTCCACGCTGACGTCCTTGGGCTGGATGGAGCCCAGGCGCACGTGCGCGGTCAGCTCGTGGCCTTCGCCGACGCGGCGCGTGCTGTCGCGGGCGGCCTCCACCTTCTCGATGCGCACCTCGCCCCAGTGCTGGCGCATGAACTGCTTCCACTGGGCCAGCTGCTTGGCGCGCTCCATCTTGTCGGCGGTCATCTGGGCGTAGTACTTGGCGGCGGGCAGGTAGTAGCGCTCGCTGTACTCCCAGAGCATGCGGTTGGTGCTGAAGGTGGGGCAGAGCAGGCGCAGCGACTTCTTCATGCGGGCGATCCAGCCGCGGGGCAGGTCGCCGGCCTCGCGCTGGTAGAAAAGCGGCACCACGTCGTTTTCCAGCAGGTCGTAGAGGGCGTTCGACTCCACGTAGTCCTGGTAGTTGTGGTCGGCGTAGTCCTCGCCCTTGCCGATGGCCCAGCCCACGTCGGAGTGGTAGCCTTCGACCCACCAGCCGTCCAGGATGCTCAAGTTGAGCCCGCCGTTGGGCAGGACCTTCATGCCGCTGGTGCCGCTGGCCTCCATCAGGCGGCGGGGGTTGTTCAGCCAGACGTCCACGCCCTGCACCAGGTAGCGGGCCACCACCAGGTCGTAGTCCTCGATGAAGACGGCGTGGCGGCGGATCTCCTCCTGCTGGGTGAAGGCGACGATGGCCTTCAGCATCTCCTTCCCCTGGGTGTCGCGGGGGTGGGCCTTGCCGGCGAAAACGAACTGCACGGGGCGCTGGGCGTTGAGCAGGATCTTCTTGATCCGTTCCAGGTCGCGCAGGAGCAGGGTGGCGCGCTTGTAGGTGGCGAAGCGGCGGGCGAAGCCGATGGTGAGGGCGCGGGTGTTCAAGACGCCGCGGGCGCGGTCGATTTCGGCCTGGGAGGCGCCGCGGCGCTCGAGCTGCTGCATCAGGCGGCGGCGGGCGAAGGTGACCAGGCGCTCCCGGCGGCGCTCGTGGGTGGACCAGAGCTCTTCGTCGGGGATGTCGTCGACGCTCTTCCAGGTTGAGGGCTGGCCGGGACGCTGCCACCACTCGGGGCCCAGGTAGCGGTCGAAGAGCTGGGCCATCTCGCGGGACACCCAGGTGCGGGTGTGGACGCCGTTGGTGACGTGGGCGACGGGGACCTCGTGCTCGGGGATGTCGGCCAGGTAGGAGCGGAAGAGGCGGCGCGACACCTCGCCGTGCAGCTGGCTCACCGCGTTGGCGTGGGCGGTGGTGCGCAGAGCCAGCACCGCCATGTTGAGCGGCTCGTGGTGGTCGCTCGGGTTTTTCCGGCCCAGGGCCATCAGCTCGTCGAAGGAAATTCCCATCTCGCGCACGTAATCGCCGAGATACTTGCCCACCAGCTCCGTCGTGAAGAGGTCGAAGCCGGCCGCCACGGGAGTGTGAGTGGTGAAGACGCTCCCGGCGCGGGCCACTTCCAGGGCCTCGCGGAAGTTCAGCCCCGCCTCCTTCATCACCAGGCGGATGCGCTCCAGCGCCAGGAAGGCGGCGTGGCCCT
>MEKM01000170.1:0-3700 GCA_001766965.1 Acidobacteria bacterium RIFCSPHIGHO2_01_FULL_67_28
CACACTTTGCGCCTGCCGGCGGACGTGCAGCAGATTTCTGCGACCGAGGTGCGGGAGCGGCTGCGAGCCGGACAGCCGATCGAGGAGCTTGTGCCGCCGGGACTGGCGGACGCCATTCGGGCTCGCGGCCTCTATCGCGTCTAACGCGGCTCCAGCTCGAACGGCACCAGCACGAGCGCCCGCTCCTTCCAGAGCGGCGAGCGCGTCGGGTCGAGCCAGGCCCGCGGCGGAACCCAGCCGACGGTCCGCACCTGCATCCATTCGGTCAATTGCTGGAAGGGCGTCTTCGGCCGGGGATAGACAACGAACTGGACGCTCTGCTCGGCGGGGATGTTGGCGAGCTGCTTGGCCACGGCCACGGCGCGGTCGAGCCCGCCCAGCTCGTCCACCAAGCCGAGCTCCTTGGCGCGGGCGCCCAGATAGACGCGGCCCTTGCCGATGCTGTCGACTTTCTCCACCGGCAGGCCGCGGCCCTTGGAGACACCGTCGAGGAAGTGGTCGTAGATGTCCCGCATGAACTTCATCATCAGGGCGCGCTGCTCGGGGGAAAAGTTCTCGAATTCGTAGAAGAGGGTGGCGTTGGGCGCCAGGGCCACGTAGTCCTTGCTCAAGCCCAGCATCTCGTAAAAGCCTTTGATGTTGAGCTTGCCGAAGACCACGCCGATGGAGCCGGTGAGGGTGCCGGGGTCGGCGACGATCTTGTTGGCCGACATCGCGATCCAGTAGCCGCCCGAGCCGGCGACGTCCGACATCGAGACCACCACCGGCTTCTTCTCCCGCGCCAGCACCACTTCGCGGCGGATGATTTCGGAGGCGATGGCCGAGCCGCCGCCGCTGTCCACGCGGAAGACGATGGCCTTGACCGAGTCGTCCTTGCGCGCGGCCCGCAGCGCTTCCGCCACCGTGTCCGAGCCCATGTAGCGGCCGATGGCCGGGTCGTAGCCGCTCTTGCCGGTGACGATGGCGCCGGTGGCGTGCACCAGGGCAATCTTCGGGCCGCGCGGCGCCCGGCTGCGGGTCAAGTACTCTTTCAACCCAAGGGTGTTCAGCTTGTCGCCGCCGGCCTTGCTCTTCAACAGGTCGCGGTACTGGTCGTAGTAAAGGAGTTTGTCGATGAGCTTCTTGGCCAGCGCTTCCTCGGCCAGGTAGGGCCCGCCGCGCAGGATCTGCTCGACCGCGGCCGGCTCCAGCTTGCGGCCCGCGGCGATGCCGGCGACCAGCTGCTGCTGCCAGCCGGTCACGAGGTCGGTCACCATCTCCTTGTGCGCTGCGGTGAACTTCTTCTCGGTGAGGAGGTTCATCGCCGTCTTGTACTCGGCGATGTGGTACAGGTCCGGGTAGATGTGGAGCTTGTCGAGCGTTCCGCGCACGAAAGTGGTGTGGCCCATGAGGCCGGTCAGGGTGAGGGCGCTGGTCGGGGTCAGGTAAATCTCGGGGCAGGCGCTGGCCAGGTAGTAGGTGACGTTCGAGCCTTCTTCGAGATAGGCGGTGCAGAACTTCCCGGCCGCGGTCAGCTCGCCGAGCTTGGCGCGCAGCTCCTGCATCTTGCCGAAATTCATCCCGGCGTTGCTGCTGACTTCCAGGGAGATGCCGGCGATGCGGTCGTCGCGCTTAGCGCGGTCGAGCGCCGCCAGCAGGTCGCGGAAGACCACTACGTCGCCTTCCCAGAAGCGCGCGCCGAAGTCGGGCCAGTCTTCTTCGGCGATGGGGGAGGCCAGGGTCAGCTCCAGCACCGTTTTGTCCGGCACCGCCTGGCCCAAGGTCCCGGCGATGATCAATCCCACCGCTGCCACCAGCAGCAGGAGGAGAAACAGCCGGCCTTTCTTCACAGCCATGGGAGTCCTCCTTGCGACGACTCGAACCTCTCTGCCATCTTAGGCCAGGCCATGCCGAGCGTCAACGACGCCCGGCAGCCTTCCCGGTTCGGCGGCTCGCTCATCTGCCTTGCCGGGAGATTCTTCCCTAATCTCCCCTTCCAAGTTCCCTGTTTTCAGCGGTTCCTCTCCCGCCCCTACCCCCCGGGGGGAACGTATCTGCTTGATAAAAATCGTCTTGCCCGTGGAGATTTCCGCCCCTCTCTCCTATCTCCTTGATTAGGCGCAGCTTGAAACATGAGATTCTCCTGGTAGCGGCGACGAATCGAGTCGTTGGCGATTCGTCGTCGGCTTTTTCCGACCATCCAACTACCGACGAGGCCGTACGGCCTCGCCGCTACCCTTCCCTAGCACAGTCGCTGCGCCGAAGTCTACGGTTTCTGCGGTTTTTGCGGTTCTTGCGGACGTTTATTTTCGCCAGCGCGTTTTGGGGGCCAAAAACGTATTCCCCAAATCCGCAATTTCCGCAAAAACCGCAAGAAACGCATTCAACCAAACACGGGAAATTGCCCTGTCGAAGCGCAGCGGAGACCCTGAGCGAAGCCGAAGGGAGCGCAGTCGAAGGGCGAAATCCGCATCCGCCGCTTGTCATCCTGAGCGAAGCGAAGGATCTCAATCGGCGCCAGCGGCCTCGTTTGAGATTCCTCGCCGCCAAGGCAGGCAAGGGCTCGGAATGACAAGAGAGGTGGTAGCGGCGACGAAGGCGCTGTCTGCCTTCGTCGCCTGCCCTGAGCGGAGCCGAAGGGTCGGCAGCTCGGACCGACCTCCCCGCTCATGCACTGGAGTAGAATGGTCGTTGCAATGTCCCAGCCGGCGCCGCACCGCTACGCCTTCATCAACCTGCCGCATGCGCACACGATCCTGGGCCGCCTGGTGCAGCGCCTCGCCAGCCAACAGGAGCCTCCCTTCGAGGAGACCCCCTTGCCGGACCTGCTGGCCGAGCTCGACCGGCTGCTGCGCCCCTACGTTGAAGATCCCCCCGCAGAAGAAGCGGTGCGGGCCGCCGACGCGGTGGCCGTCGTCACCCGGCAGCTGGTGGGCGAGATTGAATCGGCCGGCTACCAGGGCGACCGCCTGGGCCAGTCCGTGCGGAACCTGTTCGAGTGCCTCGGCCTGGCCGAGGAAGGCGCCGAGCTGTCGCTGCGCTGCGGCGAGCGGCCCGACTCGCTCCTGCGCCCGTAGACTACTTCTTCTCCTCCTCGCGCGCGAACAGCTTCGCGTCTACGCCGATGTTCACCTCGGCGCTGTCCACGCTGCGCTCCTGGGACTTCTTGCCGTCTTGCAAGACGACGATCTTGAAGGGGATCACCAGGCCGCCCACCGGCCGGAAGTCAGAGAAGAGCTGCTCCTCCGTCACCGGCCCCTGCCCGGGTGCCATGCCCTGGAAGGCCAGCTTGAGCAGGTTTCCGGTGGCGAGGTCCACCGAGAGCTTTACCGCATCGCCGGTCGCGTCGGTCACCAGAATGACTTCCGCCGGGTGTCCGTCTACCTCGGCGGTCTCGAGGAACTGGACCGTGCGTTTCCCTTCGGCCGCCTCGCGCAGCAACCGCACCGGCGTGCGCGCCGCGTTCTTCCGCAGAAGGTCGAGGACCGGCGGAGGCGCGGCGCGGGTTCCTTGCGGCGTCTTCTGCCAGCCCTGTTCGCCGTCGTACGCCAGCGACAACTCCCCGAAGGGCGTGATGACGTCCTGGCGGAACTTGTCCGGCAATACGACGAAGAGCTTGGAGGTGAGCTGCAGCTCGCCGCCCGGGGTGACCTGGGTCAGGCGGCTAAGGACGGTGAGGTCGCGGACGCCTTTCAACACCTCCAAGCCGCCCATGCCGCGC
>MEKM01000170.1:3722-5545 GCA_001766965.1 Acidobacteria bacterium RIFCSPHIGHO2_01_FULL_67_28
CGCACGGCCGCTTCCAACACCTGGCGGCCCCGGGCCAGCGACTCCGGCGTGGCGGCGGGCGCCGCGGCCGCTTCCACCTTGGGCTCGGGGATGGCGATGTCGATCGTCTTGACCGCGCCCAGGGCGGAGAGCGGCTGGTCGAAATCTTGCTGGCGGCCGACGGCCAGCAGGACGATCTTGTCCGGCTTCAACCGCGCCTGCGCCGCCCGCAGCACGTCGTCGGCGGTCACTTTCTCGACGTTGGCCTTGAACTTGTCGAGGAAATCGCGCGGGTACCCGAAGTACTCGTAGGTCATCAGCCGGCGGACGATTTCGCCGGTGGTGTCGAAGTTGAAGACGAAGGAATTCAGGATGCCTTCCTTGGCGGTGCGCAGCTCGTCGGCGCTCACCGGCTCCTCCGTCAGCCGACGCACTTCCTTCAAAGTCTCCTGCGCGGCCTTGACTGTGCTCTCCGACTTCGTGTCGACGCGGATGAAGAAGTAGCCGGGATGGTCGAACTCGGCCACCCAGGCGGCGCCGGCGGCGTAGGCTAGGCCCAAATCGGAGCGGACGTGGCGGAAGAGACGCGAAGACAGGCCTCCGCCCAGAATCTCCGTCATCACGTTCAGCGCGTAGAAGTCAGGGTCGTCGAAGCGCCCGCCCAGATGCCCGAGGCGCAGGTTGGTCTGGTTGACGTCGTCCTTCGCAATGAAGTTGACCGAGCCTTGCCAGTCGGCCGGAACTTCCGGCAAGCGCATCGCCGGAGCTTCGCCGCGCGGCCAGGAGCCGAATACCCGCTCCACCAGCGCCCGGGTCTCCGCCGTGTTGAAGTCGCCCCACAGCCCGAGGATGGCCTGGTTGGGAACGAAGTAACGGCGGTGGAAAGCGACCAGGTCGTCGCGCGTGATGTTCTGAATGGTGGCGTACTCGGTGTGGCGGGCGTACGGGCTGGCGGCGCCGTAGACCAGCTTGGCGAATTCGCGGTCCGCAATCCCGCCCACGTCGTCGTTGCGGCGGGAGATGCCCGAGCGCTCCTGCACCTTGGCCAGGTCAATCTTGTCTTCCGGGAAAGCCGGGTTGCGGAGCAGGTCGGCCAGGATTTCGAGCGCCTGCGGGAGATTCTCCTTCAGGGTGAAGAGCGAGGCGCTGGCCGAGTCGGTGTCCACACTGGTTTCGACCGAGGCGCCGCTGTTTTCGAGCAGGCGGTCGATCTCCTCCCCCTTGCGGGTGGTGGTGCCGCCGGTGCGCATGGCCTGGCCGAGGATGCTGGCCAGACCCACCTTGTCGGCAGGCTCGAAGCGCGCCCCCGTCTTCACCAGCACGGTGCCATCCACGCGGGGCAACTGGTGATCCTCCACCAGGTAGACCACCAGCCCGTTGGCCAGCTCGAAGCGCTCGACCTTCGGCAGCGTCAGGTCCCGCAAGGGCGGGTAGCGAAGCTTGTTGTAAGGCTTCTGCGCGCCCGCCGGTTCACCCTGAACGGGTTCACCGTGAACGGGCAGCGCGCCCAGGAGCAGAAAGGCCGCGAGGAACAGGCCCAGCAGCCGCCGGGCCGAGGCGTTGCGAACAATCCGTTGTGCGCGTGTCATGGGCTCCCTCTCCCCTCTAGTTCTTGGCGGCGGCCTGGGTTTCCGGGACCAGGTAGCCGATGGTGCGGTTGCGCTCGGTGAAGTAGGTCTGCGCAATCCGCTGGATGTCTTCGCGGGTCACCTTGTCGATGGCTTCGAGCCGGCGGAACAGGTTCCGCCAGTCGCCGGTCAGCACCTGGTAGGAAGCCAGCTGGCCGGCGAGGCCGCTGTTGGAGGTCAACTGGCGGACGAGCTGGGCGCGGACCCGCGCTTTGA
>MEKM01000171.1 GCA_001766965.1 Acidobacteria bacterium RIFCSPHIGHO2_01_FULL_67_28
CTCGCCCTCCGCCTTCATCCGCACCGACCACAGGTCGTCGGAGAAGTCGCGCCGCTCGACAATCTTGGCCTGGTAGAACTTGTCGCTGGGCACTGCCACGGAGGTCGGCTCCTGCGCTGGTCTGGCAACCTCAAGCGAATCCGCGAAGATACTATACCGGGAGGCATCCCACAAGACGGAGTTCGGAGCCCTAGGAAAGCCCCAGCAGCCGCTCCAGTTGCTCTGGGTCGAACCCGATGACCACCGTGCCGTCCACCAGAGTTTCCCTCGGCTACGCTCGGGACAGGCTCCTCGCGCCCCTTCGGGTTGCGCCCTCAGGGCAAGCAGGCGCGCCATTTCCTCCTTCAGACTTCCCACCCTTTGCCGGAGCAAAGGATGGGGGAGCTTGACACGAGAGGGTGGTTTGAACATGATTATGCGGAAACGCAAACTTGAAATCGGAAATTCCAGATACATTTGCCTTGAACCGGAAGCGAAAATGGCAATTGCCGTTGAAATGCTGTTTCTTTCACGGGACGACATCGTGTCTCTCAACTTGGGGCCCCAAGACGTTGTAGTGGCGGTCGAGAAGGCCCTCGTGGAACACTCTAACGGCACCTACGAAATGCATCCCAAGATCGGCGTGCATCCGACACAGACGGACCCCGGCAACTTCATTCATGCCATGCCGGCCTACCTCAAAGGAATGAAAGCCTGCGGCCTCAAATGGGTGGCCGGGTTTTCCAACAATTATCAGCGGGACCTTCCTAGCGTCACCGGAATAATGGTGTACAACGATGTGGACACGGGCATTCCCCTCGCGGTGATGGACTGCAGCTATCTGACCGGCCTGCGGACCGCCGCCGTCAGCGCGATCGTCGCGCGTCTTTGCGCCAGGTCGGGGTCGCGAGTTCTGGCGCTGGCCGGCTGTGGTTTTCAGGGGACGATGCACCTGCGGTTCATCACTGCGTTGATTCCCTCGATTGTCGCGGTACGGCTCAGGGATGTGCGCGCCCCGGCCGCCGCAGCCCTCGCCGAGGAAGCGCGCCGGTATTTTTGCGGCGAGATCACCATCTGCCGCAGCAACGAGGAGTGCCTGCGAAACGCCGACATCATTTCCACCTGCACGGACGGGGAGGACCGAATCATAGAGAAGGAATGGTTCAAGGAAGGGGCTTTCGGGGTCGGGATCGAGGGAGGCTGCGCCTATACCGCCGAGGCCCTTCACCAAGCCGACAAATTCATCGTCGACGACATACCTCTGGCTGAGTACTTCGACCAGATCGGTCGGAACAGGGTCACCGCCGATGGCAGGCCGGACCCCGAGTTTCCGGGAGGCCTGCCCCGAATCTATTCCACCATAGGCGAGATAGTGGCGGGCAAGAAGCCGGGCCGCGAGTCCGACCGCGAAAGAATCGTTGCCATACCGATCGGCATGGGCATCTGCGACGTCGCGCTGGCCGCGGTCCTATACGAAACGGCCCGCCAGAAAAACGTCGGTCGTGTGCTTCGCCTGATGTAGCCACAAGATAACTGCCGGCGAGGGCCGGGCCTCACCTCACGCCGCGAAAGGGGACTTAATCCCTGGACAGACCTGCGCGGAGCAGCTTGCCCCGCCAACCGCGGAGGCGCGACCCGGCTGGTTACTCCCGCTCCACTGTGCACTTCCACCATGAAAGTGGGTATCGTCGTCAAAATGAGAATCCGCGTTAAGAAAGTAAGTTCTTTTTTTCAATTGGATTGATTGGGGATGGAGCTCTACCCCCCCTGGAAGAGCGCAAGGAATCTGCCGGTGGTTGAGATTGGGGATTTCGATAATGTCCCCGAGAGTGGCTGGTACGCTAGGAAAGCCCCAGCAGCCGCTCCAGTTGCTCGGGGTCGAACCCGATGACCACGGTGCCGTCCACCACGATGGTCGGAGTGGCGCGGCTCTGGTGGTCTTCCACCAGCTCGCGCAAAGACTCCGGGTCCTGGGTGACGTCCTTCAATTCGAACTCGACGCCGCGGGACGAGAGAAACTCCCTCGCCGTGGTGCAGGCCGGTCAGCCCGGCTGGGTGTAAAAGACCACCTGGTGCGCGCCCATCGGTTCTCCTTCCCTCCTCCCGCCGGCTGTACCATAAAAGAGTTGAAAAGGCCAGCGAGCGCTCCCTATAATACGCGCGACTTCTTCCGCGTGCCTCCTCCTCGCGCGGAGTCGGTGGATGCAGGAAGCACAGGGCGGTCAATGAAAATCCTGCTGGCGGAAGATGAAAACGACATCCGGCGGCTGGCGACCATGAGCCTGACCCGCGGCGGTGACTGGCAGGTGGTCGAGGCCGCCGACGGCGAGGAGTGTCTGGCCCTGGCGCAGCGCGAGCGCCCCGACGTCATCCTGCTCGACGCCATGATGCCCAAGCTCGACGGCTTCCAGACCTGCCAGCGGCTGAAAGCCTCGAGCGCCACCAAGGACATTCCCGTCATCTTCCTCACCGCCAGCGTGCAGGAGTGGGAAACCCAGCGCGGCCTGGCCCTCGGCGCCATCGGCTACCTCTACAAGCCCTTCGACCCCTTGCAGCTGCGCCAGCAGGTGCTCGAGCTGCTGGCCCGGGCCGGCCGGACGCCCTCCGGGTGAGCGCCCGCACCGGGAAAGGCTCGATGGCACCCCGACCCCCCAAGAGCGGCGCGCCGCCCGTTCACGGTGAACCCGTTCAGGGTGAACCCGCCTCCCTGGCCGATGCCGAGGCCCTGCGGACGCTGCTCGAGTCCGTCACCACTCCGCTGTTCGCCCTGGATGCCGACCAGCGCCTCTTCTACGCCAACCGCGCCCTCGCCGACCTGCTGGGCACAACCCCGGAGGTCTTGCCCGGCAAGACGCTGGCAGGGCTGGTGGAGTTGATGGGCGGGGCGCTTCCCCACCCCGCCGCCTACACCGAGCGCGTGGCGGCGCTGCTGGCGCAGGACGATCCGCAAACGGAAGTCGTCGAGTACCACACCGACCGCCGGCTGTTCTTCAAGGAAATCAGCCAGCCGGTTCACCGCGCCGACGGCACGCGCCTCGGGCGCGTCTTCATCTACCTCGACATCACCCGCGAAAAAGAAATCGACCAGGCCAAGACCGAATTCATCTCCATCGCCTCGCACGAGCTGCGCACGCCCATGACTTCCATCAAGGGCTCGCTCGACCTGCTGCTCGGCGGCTTTGCCGGCGAGCTGGCCGGGGAGACGCGCGAGCTGCTGGTCATCGCCCAGAGCGGCTGCGAACGCCTCATCCGCCTCATCAACGACATCCTCGACCTCTCCAAGATCGAGGCCGGGCGCATGCAGCTGCGCCTGCAGCCGATGAGCCTGTTCGATTCGGTCCAGCGCAGCGTGCGCACCATCAAGGCCTACGCCGACGGCTTCCAGGTCAAGCTGGCCATTGACTGCCCCCAGCCGTTCCCCGACGTGCTCGGCGACCGCGACCGCATGGACCAGGTCGTCACCAACCTGCTCGGCAACGCCGTCAAGTTCTCTCCGGCCGGCGAAACCGTGACGGTGTCGCTCCGCCAGGTGGAGTCCGCTCTCGAGTGCCGCGTCATCGACAAAGGACCGGGGATCCCGCCGGACCAGCGCGAGCGCATCTTCGGCAAGTTCCAGCAGATGGAGGGTCAGAGCGGGAAGAAGGGCGGAACCGGCCTGGGCCTGGCCATCGCCCGCGCCCTGGTGCAAGAGCACGGCGGGCGGATCTCGGTGGAGAGCGAAGTGGGCCGGGGCAGCCAGTTCATCTTCCGCGTCCCGCTGCCGCCCGAAACGCGCTAGCCCCGCCCTATCTGTCATCCTGAGCCCTTCGGCCCTGAGCGGGCCTCAGGGCAGGCTCCGCGAAGGGGAAGCGAAGGATCGGGTGCCAGCGGCTAAGCTGAGATTCTTCGGCCTTCGGTTTCAGAATGACAGGAAGGGCGAAACTAGCGACCCATCAACACTCGCGCCACGCGCTGCACTTCGGCGTCGTCCCCGGGCGACCCGATCAGCGAGGCCCGCTGCCCGTCGTAGAGGACCAGCGCGGCGCGGACGTTTTTCAACCAGCCCCCTGCCGTCGCCCCCAGCGCCGGCAACTGCTCCTGCACCGCCTTGGCGTCCATCAGGCGCTCGTAGCTGACCAGCACAAAGATAGCGGTGGGGCGCAGCGCGATCTTGTGGGCGTCCACCAGGGCCTGCACGGCGGATTGCAGGCCTCGGAAGGAGAGCAGGCTCAAGGTCTCCATGTGGCGGTGGGCCACTACGATGGAGCGGCGCCAACCGCCGCCTTCGAGTGCCCAGCTCCAGCCGCGCAACTCCGCGTCTTTCCAATTCAGCGGCAGCTTCTTCAGCGTCCCGCGCAGCTTGCGCACGTACTCTTCGGCCAGCATCCCGCGCGGCGGCGTAGCGGGCGCGGGTGTGGGCTCGGAGGCCGTTGGCGCGGCGGGAGGCGGGCTCGGGCGCGGCGGCGGTGGAGGCGGTGCTGCGGCCGGCCGCGCCGGCGGCGGAGTCTCAACCTTGGGCGCAGCCGCAGGAGCCTCGCTCGCCGGCTTCGGCGGTGGCGGTGGTGCGGGTCGCGGCGCCTCGGCTCTGGGCTTCCCGGCCCACGGCGGCGGCGCGCCGGGCTTGCGCTCGGGAATGAGCTCCACGTTCTCGTCGTACACCGCGCGCTGGTCGGGGTCGGTGAAGATGGCGATGGCCTCGTTCAGCTCCATCATCCTGGCGGTGGCTTCCTGCTGGACTTCGGGGGACATCCCGGCCACTTTGTCGGGGTGATACTGGGCGGCGAGCTTGCGGTAGGCCTGCTTGATGTCGCTGAGAGGGGCGCCGCGGGGCAGCCCAAGCAGGTAGTAGTAGTCCTTGATCATTCCGCCGCGCTACATGCCATAGGTGCGCCGCAACAGCCGGCTGACGCGAGCGTGCAGCTCGGGCACCGAGAAGGGTTTGCCCATGTAGTCATCCGTCCCCACCAGGAATCCCTGGGTGCGGCTGGCTTCGTCGGTGTTGCCGGTCAGCATCATGATGGGAATGAAGGCGGTCTGGAGGCTGCTGCGCAGCTTCTGGCAGACTTCGAAGCCGTTCATCCCCGGCATCATTACGTCCAGCACCACCAGGTCGGGCTTCAGGTTCTCCACCGCCGCCACCCCTTCGAAACCGTTGGTGGCGGTGAAGACTTCGGGCTTCACCGGTAGCTGCTCGAGCGACTTCACCACCAGCCGCCGGATGGCGTCGTCGTCGTCCACCACCAGGATCTTCGGCGCTTTGCCCGGCGCCCGCCCGCCCGCCGCCGGCACGGCCGCCGCCACCGCCGCCGGCGCCTCCGCCACCGCGGGCCCGCCCGCCCCGGGCAGCAGGTGCGGCACCCGCCGCTCCCGCTCGCCGACAACGGTCATCTTGGTGACCTTGGCGCTGCAGTAGGGACAGATGCGCCACTCCGGCTTCAATTCCTGCCCGCACGCTTCGCAAACGACCTTGAGCGAGAACAGGCAGTAGGGGCAGGTGGCGAAGTCGAGGTTGATGAGGCTGCCGCAGTTCGGGCAGCGGATGATCTCGTCTTCCTGGAGCTGGATGACCCGCAGGACTTCCTCGATGCTGGTGGCGCCTTCCTTGACCTTCTCCATCGCCGCTTGCAGCAGCAGCGTGGTGCCGGCGGCCACCGCCGCTTTGCGCAGCTCACTCTCGGGCGCTTTGCGGTTGATGAGGTCCTTGATGGTCGGCGTCATGCGCAGCAGCTCGTAGACGCCCACCCGGCCCGAGTAGCCCGTCTTGCTGCAGGCGTCGCAGCCGCGGCCGTGAAAGAAGGCAAGGTCCGTGCCCTCGAGGTGCAGCCGCTCCAGGAGCTTCTCCGACGGCTTGTGCGGCTCCTTGCACTGCTCGCAGATGCGCCGCACCAGCCGCTGGGCCATGATGAGGTTCACGGAGGTGCCGATCAGGAACGGGTCCACGCCCAGGTCCAGGAGCCGCGCCACCGTGGCGGTGGTGCTGTTGGTGTGCAGCGTCGAGAGCACCAAGTGGCCGGTCATGGAGGCGTGGAACGCGATCTCGGCCGTCTCCAGGTCGCGGATCTCACCCACCAGGATGACGTTCGGGTCCTGGCGCAGGATGGAGCGCAAGCAGGCGGCGAAGGTCAGCCCGGCCTTGGTGTTCACCTGCACCTGGTTGATGCCCTGGAGCTGGAACTCGATGGGGTCTTCCACGGTGATGATATTGATGGCCGGGTTCTTCTTCTCGTTCAGGATAGAGTAGAGCGAAGTGGTCTTGCCGCTGCTCGTCGGCCCCGTGACCAGAATCATCCCCTGCGGCTGCTCGGTGGCGTTCTTCAGGGTCTGCAGGTCTTCCGCCTTCATCCCCAGGCTCGTCGTCGGAGGGATGGCGCGGCCCGAGCCGAGGACGCGCAGCACCACCTTCTCGCCGAAGTGCGTGGGCAAGGTGGAGACGCGCAGGTCCACGCCGCGGTTTTCGATGTTCACCTTGATGCGGCCGTCCTGCGGCAGCCGCCGCTCGGCGATGTCCAGCTTGGACAGGATCTTCAGCCGCGACACCAGCGGGCCGTGCAGCCACTTGGGCACCTGCATGAAGTCGCGCAGCAGGCCGTCAACGCGAGTGCGCACCTGGACGTCGTGCAGCGTGGGCTCGATGTGGATGTCGCTCGCCCCCTGCTTGATCCCGTCCTGGATCACCAGGTTGACCATCTTCACCACCGGCGGCAGCTCCGCCTGGTTGCGCACGTCGCCCAGCGGCACATCGCCCCCTCCTTCTTCTCCCTCGCCGCTGACGATCTCGAGCTCCTCGCTCTCGGTGACGTTCTGGAGGAAGTCCTGGAGCCAGTTCTCGGGAGCGTAGTAGCGGTCGATGGCGTCCTTGACCTCGGTGCGGGTGGCCACCACCGTCTTGACGGCGCAGCCGGTGGCGAACTCGATGTCCTGGACGGCGGCGAAGTTGGTCGGGTCGGCTATGGCCAGCACGAGGGTGGGACGCCGCTTGGCGGCCACGGCCTCGCTCTCTTTCGGCCCTTCCTTCTTCAGGGGGATGCAGAAAAACTTGCGGGCGATTTCTTCGGAGATGGCGCGGACGGCGTCGGGCTCGACGGTGGTGGCGGCCAGCTTCACATAGGGGAGGTGCAGGTGCTCGGCGAAAAGCTCGGCCAGCTTTTCCTCGGTCACCCCTTTTTCGGCCAGGATGAACTCCCAGAACGGGCGCTTGCTCTGCTCGGCCTGGGCGAGGGCAGCCTTCACCTCGTCGGCCGGGAGCACACCGGCCTTCTCCAGAATGCTGGCGAGCTGTCGGCTCATCGGACCTGAGACTCCCCGCGGAGGGGTTGGGGGTAGCTTATATCTCCCTTCCCCGCCGGGCTGTCAACCCGCGACACGGCGCGCGGCGAACGACGCCGCGAGAATCATAATCCTGCCGAAGGCTATTTTCAACGCTGGGGCCGCGACCACCGCGAACCGCCGCTACTCGTAGGCGAGAGCCGCCACCGGGTCGGCCGCCGCGGCGCGCAGGGCGGGATACACCGCTCCCAGCGCGCACCCCAGCAGCGCCAGCCCGATTCCCCACCCCAGCCAGCGCAGGGTAATCAAGATGTTCATCGTCGGCCGCAGGCTGGTGAGAATCTCCTTGACCCCGTAGCTCGCCACCACGCCTACGAGGGCCCCCAGAACGGCAATGGCCAGCGCCTCGCGCACCAGCAGTCCCACGATGTCCCACCGCGAGGCGCCCAGCGCCTTGAGGATCCCGATCTCCCGCGTCCGCTCCAGCACCACCGTGTACATGCTCAAGAGCACAACCAGAAAAGTGATGACCAGCCCCACCAGGATGATAGCGCGCGTGAACGGGCGCACCTCGGGCAGGTTGTCCGACACCATCAGCGACAGGTACTCGTCCATCCGGCGGATGCTGTGCCGCGGCAGGAGCTGCACGAAGCGCTGGCGCACGCCCTCGGCGTCGCCCGTGCTTTTCACCCAGAACATCGACACGCGCTTTTCCACCCCCAGCAGTTCCTGGGCGGTGCGCAGGGGGATGAAGTAGCGGGCGCCGCGGCCGTGCTCGACGATGCCGCTCACCCGAAAGGGCTGGTTCAGCAGCTCCACCGTGTCGCCCACCTTCAGGTTCTTCGAAGCCGCCTTGATGTCGTCAATGATGACGTCGTGCGGGTCCTGGAAGGGCCCGCCCTGGTGAAAGAGGAAGCCGGTGCCCAGCCGGCTGTAGGTGTCGTAGTCGATGCCGTAAATCATGGTCAGGCTGTTGGTGTTCACCACCGCCAGCACCGGCGACACCTCTTCCACCCCTTCGACCTGCCGCAGTTTCCCGGCCATGTCCTCCGGCAGCACCGCGCTCGAAAACGCCAGAAACACGGAGGAGTTGGGCGGCTGCACCAGCAGGTCGGCTCCGATGCCCCGCACGCGCTCGCCCCATTCCTTCACGATGCCGTCGGTCAGCCCCATCAGGAACAGCAACAGGAAAACCTGGAGGCTGACCGCCGCCACGCTCAACGCCGTGCGCACCGGGCGGGCGCGCAGGTTCGCCCAAATCAGCTCTCGCACTCGTCCCTCTCTTAAGCCGCTGCTAAAAATTCTACTCTAACACTCCCCTGCGGCCTTGACAACCCGCGCGCCCGCTGCCTACCATCGCCGCGTCCCGCAGATGGCCCCTTTGCCGCCGACAGCAGATTGGTGGGAACGCTCGGCCCGGTTCCTCCTGATCCTTTTCGCCGCCGCCCTGCCGCACTCCATTGCCGTCGCGCAGGCGCTGGCGGGCGCGGCCCTGCTGCTCTGGGCCGGCGGGCATCTGGCGCGCCGCCAGCGCCCAGCGCGCACGCCGCTTGACCTTTCCATCCTTCTCTTCGTCGGTGCCACCGTCCTGGCGGCCGTCTTTTCGCTTGAGCCTTCGGTCAGCGTCAGCAAGCTCGGCCGCACCGCCCTCATCCTCATCGTCCCGCTCGCCGCCGGATTGATTGCCAGCCGCCGCCAGGCGATTGTCCTCGCGCTCGTGCTCGTGGCCTCGGCCGGGGTCGGCGCGCTGGTCACGCTCGGCGAGAAGGCTCTCGGGCGCGGCGTGGACGTGGTCGAAATCGCGCGCGACAGCCCTTTGCGAGGACGCGTGCGTCCCCACGACGTCCTCCTCGAATGTGACGGCCAAGCCATCCGCGGCCCAGCCCATTTCGAGGAGCTGCTGGCCCGGCATGACCGCTCCCGTCCGCTCCGCTGCGAAGGCATGCGTGCCGGAATGCTTCCCTTCGCCTTCAAGCTGGGACCCAAGCGGTTCCCCCGGGAGCCCGGGCCGGACGGCTGGGGCTACCGGGTGAAAGTGGGCCGCGGCTTGCGCGCCCGCGGCACCTACAGCCATCCGGTGACCTACGCCGAAGTCCTGCTGCAACTCACGGCGCTCCTGGGCGGGCTGTGGCTCGCCTGTCCGCGCAAAACCAGCCGCGCCGGCGCCGCTCTCTTTTTCGCCGGGCTCCTGCTTCTCGCGGCGCTGGCCGCCACCTTCACGCGCGCTTCCTGGGCGGCGCTGGCGGTGGCGGGACTGGCGATGCTGGGAATGCGGCTCGGCTGGCGATGGTCCCTGCTCATGCTGGGGCCGGCGGCGACCGCGCTCGTTGGCGCCAACCAGCTGCTCGTGCGCTGGCGCGGCGTGGGCTTCTACAACCCCGCCGACACCAGCATCCAATACCGTTGGATGATGTGGGAGGACGGCTGGCGGCTCATCCGCGAACACCCGCTGCTCGGCATCGGGATGGATTCGGTCTTGAGCCGCTGGCAGGAGCTGGGTCTCCGCGCCTACCAGCAGTTCGGGCTGGTCAGCCACTTCCACTCGACGCCCATCCAAATCGCTGTCGAGCGCGGCCTGCTGGGACTCGCGGCCTGGCTGCTCTTGATGGTGCTCTACCTCCGCCTGCTGGCCCAGCTCGCCCTGCGCACGCGCGCGGCCTCTGACTGGCGGGAGCACGGCCTGGCGCTCGGCCTCTTCGGCGCGGCCTGCGGCTTCCTCGCGAGCGGCCTGGTGCATTACAACTTCGGCGACTCGGAAGTGGTGATGGTCTTCTGGCTGCTCGTTGGCGTCGCGCTGGCGCTCGACCGGATGACGCGACCGGCAGCCGACGCCACTTGAGGCGCGAGCGGCCTTCGTCCTGGTAGCGGCGAGGAACGCGCATAAGCGCCGGCAGGCGCTTGCGTTCCTCGTCGGGGTTTCCCGAACTGCCGACGACGAAGGCCGACTACGCCTTCGTCGCCGCTACCAAGCCCTGTTCTCTACCAGGTCTTGATCCCGCGGATGTCCAGCTCTCGGTTCGCCAGCAACACTAGCTCGCCCGCTTCGCGAACCAAGCGAGCCTCGGGCACGCTCCGGCTCACCGCGGGAACCTCCGCGCGTCGCACCAGGCACAGGACCAGCCCGGAGCCTGCGAAGGCACGCTGAAGCCTCTTCGGGGCGAGCTTGACCGGCGTGGCGCCGTGGTCGGAATAGAAAAGCAGGGCGTTGTTTTTATTGAAATGCACTTCGGGAGAAGCGATCACCCGCGCGCCCTGGTCCACGAAGTGCTTGACGTAGGGAGCCAGCACGCGCACCTCTACCTCGCGTTCGGAGGAGAGCGGCAGGGGGGTGGCGTTCACGACCAGCGCCCCGATCACGGTGAAGAGCGCCGCGCCGCGGACAAAGATTCTCTTGCCCCGCTCTGCCAGGAGTTGATCCAGCGCGTAGCCGGAGAGGACGGCTGTGGCCGGGAAGAGGGGGAGCAGGTAGCGGATGTTCTTCGCGCCGGCCAGGCTTAGCCCCACGAGGTAAACCATTACCCAAAGTAGCAGCAGGGTCGTGCGCTCATCCCGCATTCCCTTGCCCGCCTTCCACAGTTTGACGCCGCCAATCAGGGAAAAGGGAAGCCACGGCCAGTATCCGGTGGCCAGCTCCTGGAGATAGTAAAGGTGCGAACCCCAGGAGTGGCTGCCCTTGACCACGCCGTAGGACCAGATCAATTGCACGAAGTGTCCTTCCACGAAGGCCTGCCCGTGCAGCCAGTACTGGTGCGCATACCAGGCGAGTCCCACGACCGTGAGCAGCAGGTTGCCCAGCCAGAAGTACGGCTCGCGCAAGACGCTCCACTTGCGCGCCGCAAGGATATAAAGCCCGGAGATCGCCAGCGGAAGCAGGCCCAGTATGCTTTTCATCGCCAGGCAGGCTGCGATGCTCACGCCCCACAGCAGGAAATACCGCCGGTCTTTTTGCAAGGCCAGGACAAGCGCCAGGATCGCCAGGCAGACCAGGAATGCCAGGGGCACGTCCCGGAGCGCGTGCCGGGCGTAGCGGGCAAAGGGAATCGTGGCGGCCAGAACGAAGGCGGAGAAGAAACCCACCCAGGGGTTGAACAGCTTCCGGGCCAAAAGGTACGTCATCGCCACGGCCAAGAGGCCGCCGAGCGCCGAGGGAAACCGGGCCGCGTACTCCCCGACGCCAAAAATCTTGTATGACAGCGTCACCAGCCAGGGGAAAAGAGGCGGCGTGTCGAAGACGGGTCGGCCCTCGATGTGGATCGTCAGCCAGTTGCCCGTTGCGAGGATTTCTTTGCCTTGCTGGGCGTAGATGCAGTCGTCGTAATTGGCGAGGCCATGCCCGTCCAGCTTGGAGAAGAAAGCGAAGGCGGCGAAGGCCAGCACCAGCAGGAGCTGGAAGCGCGGAGTCAGAAGGACGGCGTCGTAGAGACTGTCCCCGAGCGGGCGCCCCGCCTCCGCTCCGCGCGGGTTCATCCCCGTTTCTCGCCCCCTGCGCCGGTGGGTGCCTCGCTGGCCTGGCGGGCGCGGCGAAAAGACTCGAGCGTCCAGGAATCGTCCTGGACGTTCTGGTTGTGGCGGAGGATGTAGACGTCGCCGTCGTCGGCGCGCACGCGGAAGTAGATGTCGTCGGGGCCGTACCACTGGTCGAGAACTTCTTCGACCTCAAAGGTGCGCCCGGCCAGCGTGAAGCGCAGCGGGCGCTCGTCGGCCTTCTGCCCTGCGTAGCACTCGACCTGCACTTTCACGGAAACCAGTCTAGCCGAGGAGGCGAGCGAGGAGACCCTTTTTCTTTTTCACGGTGGTCTGGTAAGGAGCGAAGAGCGCGGCGGGAAGCTTGCGCTTGCCGTTCTCCTGGGTTTTCTCGGCGCCGCGCCGCTGGCGGATTTTTTCCTGGAGCTCGTAGACGATCTTCTTGGCCGCCTCCACGCCCGTGGGCCCGATACCGACGAGTTCCCCCTGGCGGTTCTTGACCAGCTGCCAGCGGTCGTCTTCGACCGGGTCAACGCGCTCGGGAAAGAGCTCGAAGAAAAGCTCCAGATACTCCTCGTCGAACGCCGGGCAGTGCTGGAAGCCGGAATAGAGATGCTTGCGAACGTGCTCGGCGATGCGGGCCTTGTCGAAAACCCAGGCGCCGCCCGCCTCGAGCCGCCCGAACGTCAGCCACTCGTTGTTGATGCGGTCCGACAGGTTGGCGATGGCGTAGCGGCAGCCGAAGCCGCTCCAGAAGTTGCCGTCGAAGAAGCAGTGCTCCCGCCGCGGCCGGCGCAGGAGCTCGCGGAAGCAGTGGGTGAGCTGGGCCATCTGGTGCCAGGCGATTTCAGCGCCGTGGAGCCAGGCGCGCTTGTGGTGGAGGTCCCAGGCGGCGTCCTTGAGCTCTTGCAACGCATCGAGCTCGGAAAGCTGGTAGGTGACGCGCACCCGCAGCGCCTTGCCTTCGCCGAACTGCTGGAAGCTCGGATGGCGGCGCGCGGCCTCGACCGCCTGCTCGAAAGCTGCCACGGTGGCGTGCGCGAGCTCGACGGTAATTCCCTGCTCCGGAATCCCCGGCTCGACAACGGCGCTCGCTGCTTTAGCCTGCTCGCTCATGGCCTCGCCCAAAGCCCGTCATTCTACGCGGGAACCGCCGCCGCTGGCAACGCCGCCCGGCCGGAGAAAACCTTTGACCGCCGAGCCGCGTCTACGTGTAGAATAGGGGGTTTGGGAGGCAGCGCAGGGCCCCGGGGGCAAGAGGAATGCACGCACACGGACTCATGAGGCAAGCGCGGCACGGGATGGCGATTCTCATCGCCGCCGCACTGCTCTTCCCCACGCCGCTGCCGGCCCGCGATTTCTTCCTCCAAGAGGGCACGGAGATCAACCTTCGCCTTCACACCACCGTGGACAGCAAGATTTCCCAGGCGGGCGACCGCATCATCGCCACCGTCGAAGACGCTGTGAGCATCGACAACGTTGAAGTCATCCCCGTGGGCGCGCGGGTGCTGGGCCGCATCGGGGAAATCCAGAAGCCGGGGCGCCTGGGCAAGGGCGGGCGGCTGGTGCTGGCCTTCGAATCCGTTGAAGTGCCCGGCGCAGGCAACGTGCAGATCTCGGGCAGCCTGGTCGATCTCTATGACCCCGAGGCCGAAGACCAGCAGGTCAAGGATCTCGACGTCGGCGAAGAAGGCCAGGTCCAGGCGGGCGGCCCTCGCAAGATCAAGCGCATCGGCAGCATCGCCGCAGGCGGCGGCATCGGCGCCGCGGCCGGCGGCGGCCTGGGCGGAGCCATCGGCGTGGCGGTGGGCGCCGGCGTGGCCTTCGTCTGGTTCAAAGGCAAGCACGTGGAGCTGCCGGCCGGCACCGGCCTGGTGATGCGGGTGGACCGCAGCGTGGCTTTCGCGGTTCCGGACATGCCCCGGCCCGCGGGCAGCCGCTAGCCCGAGGCCGATGGCCTAAGTCGACCGCGCAGACAGGAGTGTCTGCGCCACCAAGAGAAATAGAATCCTTCAGTGGGGCAGACACTCTTGTCTGCCCTCGGCGCTCTTCTCCCGTTCAGCTAGTAGAGGTCGTAGCGCGCCCGCTGGGCGGCGAGCTCGGCGTTGAACTGCGCGCCGATCAACAGCACCACCGCGCTCAAGTACATCCAAATCAGCAAGCCGATGGCGGCGGCAAAGCCGCCGTAGAGGATGTTGTAAATGGCGAGCCGTCGCACATAGAAGCCGAAGGCCGCGGTGACGATCCACCACAAGCCCATGGCCACGCCCGCGCCCGGCAGGACCTGGTTCCAGCGCAGGCGGTGGTCCGGGGTGAGGAAGTAGTAGAGGGCGGCGAGCACCAGCGTGGCGGTGACGATGGCCAGGGCGAAGTAGCCGATGGTCCAGAGAATGCGCACGGGGCGGTCGAACCCCACGCCCAGCTCGTGAATCAGCCAGCTGCGCACGTACTTGCTGAAGACCACCAGCAAACTGACCGCCACCCAGGGGATGACCGTCAAGGCCACCATGGCGAAAGCGCGCAGCTGCCGGAGCCAGAAGCCGTGCCGCACCTCGCGGTCGTGGATGGCGGCGAAGACGCGGTTGAGCGAGAACATCAGCTGCGAGCCCAGCATCAGCGTGCCGATGCCGCCCGCCACCAGCAGCCGGTTCGGATGCTCGGAAATCGCCAGCAGCGAGTCCACCACGGCGCGGCGGCTCCCCGGCGGCAGCACCACCTGCAAACCCTCGAGCAAGTCTTCCAGTCCCGGCGCCGCGTACACCAGCACTCCCGCCAGGAACACCAGCGCCGGGAAAAACGCCAGGAACATGTTGTAGGCGACCGCCTGGGCGTGCAGCAGCGAGCCGCCACGCAGGCTGTGGTAGATGGCGCGCAGCACCACCCGCAGCACCGCGCGCGGAGTCTGTCGGGCGCCTTCGCTGGATTCGGGAGAGGCCATCGGCCGCTATCCGCTTCCTCCCGAGAGAGTTTGAAGCCACCGCGGCTTTCAGGGTAAGATGCGCGAGTGTACTCTTAGAAGCCGCCCGAGGGAAAGCGCTTTTTAGGGAGAGCTGTCGGAGGAAGCGATGGGAACGGTGACGGTGAGAGAAACGACCATCTGCCCTAACTACGTCAACGGGCAGTGGGTGGAGTCGCGCTCGGGCAAGAAGCTGCTGCGGGCCAACCCGGCGAACCTCGACGACGTGCTCGGCTTCGCGCCTTTGAGCTCGCGCGACGAAATCCGCGAAGCAGTCGAGGCTGCTCGCCGCGCCCTGCCGGCCTGGCGCGACACTCCGGCGCCCGTGCGCGGCAAGTACGTCATGCAGGCGGCCCGCCTGATGGCGGAGGAAAAAGACGAGCTGGCGCGGCTGCTCACCCGCGAGGAAGGCAAGACCGTCAGCGAATCTCTCGGCGAGATTGTGCGCACGGTCAACATCCTCGAGTACACGGCGGGCGAGGCGCGACGGCTGACCGGCGAGACCCTGCCCTCGGAGCTGCCCCGCAACTTCATCTACACCATCCGCCAGCCGCTCGGTGTGGTCGGGCTCATCACGCCCTGGAACTTCCCCATCGCCGTACCGGTCTGGAAGATCGCCCCCGCGCTCATCTGCGGGAACACGGTGGTGTGGAAGCCGTCGGAGCTGACGCCGTTCACCTCCCGCTACATCACCGACATCTTCGCCCGCGCCGGGCTGCCCGCCGGCGCGCTCAACATGGTGAACGGGGCGGGCGAAGAGGCGGGCGACGAGCTGGTCGAGCACCCCGCCGTGCGCGCCATCAGCTTCACCGGCTCCTGCGAAGTCGGCTCGCTCATCTACGCCAAGGCCGCCCGGCAGATGAAGAAAGTGCAGTGCGAGATGGGCGGGAAGAACCCGGTGGTGGTGCTGGAGGATGCCGACCTCGAGCTGGCCGCCGACTGCACTGTCATGGGCGCCTTCGGCTCCACCGGCCAGCGCTGCACGGCCACCAGCCGCGTCATCGTCGCCGAGGCCGTCGCCGACAAGTTCGTCGGGATGCTCGCCGAGCGCGCCCGCAAACTGAAAGTCGGCAACGGCGCCGA